>JAUVIG010000023.1 GCA_030592825.1 Chlorobiota bacterium
AATTGCTGCAAGTAATTCACCTTTTAATTCCGGAATAATTTTAGTCATTTCAAATAACAATTTCATACAATTATATTTAACTGCAATTTTCTCGTCTGAAAGCATATAATCAAAACAAACTTCTATTAAATCTGATTGGCTGTCTTCGTTAAAATAGTTTACATATTTTGAAAGCAACCATGCATAACTTCGTTTTAGACCGTCATTTTTAAAACTTGAATATAGTTGTGCAATCTCATTTACATAAGGGATAAATAATTCGGGATATTCCTCTGCACTTAAAGAAACTACACGTGCAGCACGCCAATTAACCGGCGGTTTTGTGTTTAAACTAATATCCAAAACTTCTTTAAAATACTCCGGAACATCTGCAATTGCTTCAGTTGCAATGTCAGCCGTAGCTCTGGAACTGTCACTGTTTAATATTGTTTGGAAGTTTGGTTTCATTATTAAAATTCAGATCATTTTGCACTTAAAACCTCACAACAAAATCCTCCTTCGAAAGTTCTTTTCTGAAAAAAACAATTCCGCTGAAAAATAAATCAACAGTTAAAGTAACATCTTTATTTGCTTTAATTTCTTCCCATGCTTCTTCCATTCCTTTTGACCAATGAATATCATCGAAATAAAAAATTGTATCGTTATGTACTTTTTGCAAACATTGATTATAATAATTCAAACTTGCTTCTTTTTGATGGTTTCCGTCGAAATATACGAAATCTAATTTATCAATGTTGTTTAATAAACCCGGCAATTCATCATTTATATTCCCAATTATTTGATGAATATTATTTATATTTAGTTCTTCAAAATTTTCAGATGCTTTTTTTGCTGTTTCCGGGCAAGCTTCAATGGTATAAACTTGTGCTTTGCTGTTCGGCATTGCCAAACATGAAGTTCCGATACCTAATGAAGTCCCGAGTTCTAAAACTGTTTGAGGTTTAAAATAATCAATTAATCGAAACATCATTTCACCGAACTTCTCATTAATTGCTGAATACTTTGCAATATCTTTAAATTTTCTAATGTTCGATTTAAACACTTTGGAACCTGCACCAAAATCTATTACTTCAATTGTTTCATTGCATGATAAAAGTTCATAACGAAGTTGGGCAATATCATCCAAAGCATAATAATATATTTTTTTACATATTACATTCCTAATCAAATCATACAAAAAAGGTGAATGAATGCTGTAGCCTTTTCTGTGCTTTGCCGTTAGTTTATATTTAAGATATTTTATTAATTGTTGCATATTAAAATTATCCCTGTCAGGGTTTAGAAACCCTGACAGGGATACTTGGTTATATTCAAAAACTCCTCTCAATCACATCCCAAAGTTTGTCAGCCGTTTTATCCCAACTGAATAACTCTTTCCTTATTCTCCCCTTTTCAATTAATGCAAGTCGGAAACTCTCATCTTCTGTTATTTTAATCATCGCATTTTTTATTGAATCAACCGAAAACGGGTCAACATAAAGTGCCGCATCTCCTGCAACTTCAGGCAAAGAGGTCTTATCTGAACTTATTACGGGAACATCACAATTCATTGCCTCAATAAGCGGAATTCCGAAACCTTCAAACACCGGCACAAATGTCATTGCATAAGCTGAAGCCAAAACCTGATGCAAAATTTCAGGGCTTAATCTTCCCGTGAAAATAATATCATCTTTATATTTTGATTCGGAATAAGCATCTTCAATATCTTTTGTCATAAACATTTTTGCCCCGACAATTACAAGTTTAAAATCAGATTGAGTTTCTTTTTTAAATTTTTCAAAAGCCTGAAATAATCTTGCAATATTTTTTCGCGGAAGTAAAGAACCGATAAAAATAAAATAATCTTTTCCTTCGGAATATTTTTGTTTTGTTCTTTGCCTGATATTTTTTTCAACAGGTCTATACATTTCATTACAACCGTTATAAACAACACTGATTTTATTTTCCGCAATTAAATATTGCTCAACAATATCTTGCTTAGAATATTCTGAAACAGTTGCAATTTTTAATGCCTTTTGTGCAAATTTCGGAAAATAATTATTGTAATATTTTCGTGTTAAGTACGGTAAATCCTTAGGTCTGTGCACAAAATTAATGTCATGAATAACGGAAACAGATTTTACATTTGATGAAAGAGACAAATAGCCGTCGGGAGATAAAAATAAGTCAGCATTGATTTTTTTTAATATTTTTTTAACCGAAAATTCAAACCACAAATACCATAAGAACGGATGCCTGGCAGGCGGATTAATAACAATTGGAGTAATATTATCAGAAAAAATAAATTTCTCGGAATATTTACGATCAAACAAAAAATAAAATTGATGCTCTTTATGATTCCTTGTAATCCGCTTTAAAGTTTCATATGTAAACCAACCTATTCCGTCTAATTTTTTTTCAATAAGTAAACGTGTATTAACTGCAATCTTCATATTAGCCACTTTACACAAAATCAGAAACTTAATTTAACTATTTTTCAAGTTATATGAATTAAGTTCCCTGTATAAATATTAAATAATACCCAAAATTAAAAACAGGCAGCTAATTATTACTACTTTTGTGAAATATTTTTTATAAAACCAATTCTTTTGAGAAAAAAATTCATAATAAATCTGATCTTTTTAGTTTCATTAAACTTATTGATCAAACCTTTCTGGATTTTCGGAATAGATATAACAGTTCAGAATACGGTAGGTGCATCTGAATACGGATTTTATTTTGCTTTGTTCAACTTCTCTCTTTTACTGAATATTTTTCTTGACCTCGGAATTACAAATTTTAATAACAGAAACATTGCCCGCCACAACCAATTACTCAGCAAACATTTCTCAAATATTGTCGGTCTTAAATTTTTGCTCGGTGTATTTTATTTATTGCTTATTTTGATTGGTGCATTTTTTATTGATTATAACAGCCGACAAATTAAGTTTTTACTTGTTTTAGCCGGAAATCAATTTCTGTTGTCATTAATACTATACATACGTTCCAATATTTCAGGATTGCTATTGTTTAAAACTGACAGTATTTTATCTGTGCTTGATCGATTGCTGATGATCATAATTGTTGGTTATCTCCTCCTAAATTATTCTGAAACATTTAAAATAGACTGGTTAATCTACTCACAATCTGCATCTTACATTGTTACAGCTATAATAGCCTTTTTTATAGTTAAAGCAAAATCAATAGGCTTGCAACTGAATTTTAATTTTAAATTCTTCTTGGTTATATTAAGAAAAAGTTATCCTTATGCTTTATTAGTTCTTTTAATGACATCTTACACCAGAATTGACAGTGTGATGATTGAAAGATTGTTGGAAGACGGTGCAACTCAAGCCGGGATATATGCTCACGGTTTCAGAATTTTGGATGCTGCATCGCAATATGCCCTTTTATTTTCAATACTCCTGTTGCCGATGTTTGCAAAAATGCTTGTAAATAAAGAAAATGTTGCCCGTTTGTTAAAAATATCATTCTTGCTTCTTGTAATCCCGGCAATTATTATAGCAGTAAATCTTTTCTTTTATAAAACCGATATTATATATGTTTTATATGAAGACCACATTGCAGAATCATCAAAAGTTTTCGGAATATTGATTCTGGGATTTGTGCCGATAGCAACTTCATATATCTTCGGAACTTTACTTACAGCTAACGGCAATCTTAAAGAACTGAACATAATGGCAGGAACAGGTGTAATTTTAAATCTGATATTGAATCTTATATTAATTCCTAACTTTAAAGCATACGGTGCGGCAATTGCCAGTCTTGCTACGCAAACATTATGTGCCGGACTGCAAGTATATATAGCTCATAAAGTTTTTGGTATTAAACCAAGATTTAAAATTCTTGCAATGATTTTTGCTTTTATTCTTTGGATTATTCTTTCTGCATATATCTCAAATGAATACATCATCAACCGACCGATTGCATTCTCAGTAACTATGATTATTGGAATTTTAAGTGCATTTGCATTCAAATTGATTGATCTTAAAACCTTATATAAAATCATAAAATACGAAAAAACATAATCTTTAAAGTAATGCAATATATTTCTCATACAACTAAAGACAGAATAGCTTATATAACTCTAAACCGTCCCGAAAAGAGAAATGCACTTAATGCTCAATTAGTTGATGAATTAAAACAAGCAGTTAAACTTGCTGAAAATGATAATAATGCAAAGATTATTATTCTGAAAGCTGAAGGAAAAGCCTTTTGTGCCGGAGCAGATCTTGAATATCTTCAAAGCTTGCAAACAAATTCTTATGATGAAAATCTTAAAGATTCAGAGAATTTAATGGAATTATTCCGGATGATATATATTTCAAAAAAAATATTTATCGCACAAGTTGAAGGACATGCTGTTGCAGGCGGTGCAGGCCTTGCAACTGTTTGTGATTTTATATTTTCTGTTCCGGAAGCAAAATACGGCTATACGGAAGTATCCATCGGTTTTGTTCCGGCAATTGTAAGTGTTTTTTTAATTAGGAAAATTGGTGAAGCTAAAGCAAAAGATTTACTTCTTACCGGAAAAATAATCACAGCATCACAAGCAAAAGAGATGAATATTTTCAATAGGGTAATTAATAAAGATGAAATTAAAAAAACAGTATTTAACTTTGCCCAAGAACTCATAAATAACACTTCCGAAGAATCTTTAAAACTTACTAAGCAATTGATTAACAAAGTTCAAGATACAGATTATAATTCAGCATTAAAATATGCGGCAAAGATTAATGCAGAAAGCAGAGCAACAAATGATTGTAAAAAAGGGATTGCTGCTTTTCTGAATAAAGAAAAAATATCCTGGTAAATTCTAAAGTACACATATTTTTTGTAACTTTGTTTAAAACAATATAAAATTCCAAACATGGAAACTTTAAATCTTGACCTAAATAAACGTTATAGCTTTGCGGATTATTTAACATGGTTTGATGATATCAGAAGAGAACTTTATAACGGTTTTATTAAAATGATGACACCATCTCCGTCTATATCTCATCAAAGAATTTCCGGTAAATTATCAAGAGCTGTCGGCAATTTTTTAGTTACAAAGAAATGTGAAGTTTTTTATGCTCCGTCAGATGTACGTTTTCCTGATAAAACAGATGAAAAATCAGACAAAAAAATTTATACTGTTGTTCAACCGGATTTGTATATTGTTTGTGACCCTAAAAAATTAGATAAAAAAGGATGCCTTGGAGCACCGGATATGATTATTGAAATTGTATCACCGAAAAATGCAAAAAGAGATGTTGTTGATAAGTTTAACATATACCAAAACAGCGGAGTAAAAGAATATTGGATAGTTAACCCGAATGATAAGAATGTAAATGTTTTTATATTAGATAATGCCGGAAAATATCAACTTGTAAGTATTTATGCCGGAGATCAAAAAATTCCCGTAAATATCTTTGAAGGGAAACTTAAAATTAATTTAACTGAAATTTTTGAAGATTAACCTACATTATGAAAGTATATTTGGATTTTTACACAGTATCTGAAAGTTAAATCAAATACCCAAATTTTTTGCATTTGACATAACATTAGTGATTTTAAAAAAATCATCATAATTAAACTTTCCGCAAAAAAACAAGTCAAAAGATAATACATGAATCAGAATATGAATTCGACAAATACAGAAAGCCAAATATCTCATTTATTGAAAGAAAAAGATATAACATCAGCTTTTAATCAGATTGTTGAAGAATATAAAGAACGTTTATATTGGCACATCAGAAAAATAGTTTTGATTCACGAAGATGCTGATGATGTTCTGCAAAACACATTTCTAAAGGTATGGCGTTATTTGGAAAACTTCAAAGGAGATTCTAAAATCTATACATGGTTATTTCGAATTGCTACTAATGAATCAATTACGTTTATAAATAAAAAAAAGAAAAAAGCTGAAGATTCTTTCGAAATTTACGAAGACTATTTAAGCAATACTTTGCAATCTGATGAATATTTCAATGGCGATAAAGCACAATTAATTCTGCAAAAAGCTGTTCTTAATCTCCCTGAAAAACAACGTATCGTATTCAATATGAAGTATTTTGATGAAATAAAATATAAAGATATGGCAGAAGTCCTGAATGTTACAGTCGGCAGTCTGAAAGCATCTTATCACCATGCCGTAAAAAAAGTTGAAAAATTTGTAAAAACCCATTAAACATATCAGTAAAATGAGAGTCAAATAACAGACATGGCAAAATTAACCGGCATAAATAAAAACAATTCTTTCGGAGTTCCGGAAAATTATTTTGAATCTTTGACAGATCAAATTCAAACTCGTATCTCCGAAGAAAAATTAAAAGAAGAATACGGAAATGAAAATCCGTTTATTGTTCCGGAAAATTATTTCAGAAATTTCAGTGTAAAGAAAATCAATAATAAATTAACAGGTGTTATACAAATGCTTAAACCATATTTGTCAATAGCGGCAGGTATAATTTTAGTATTGGGAATATGGCAAATAACACTATCTGTTTTAGACGGCAAAAAAACAATAACTGAATTTAATGACAGTGATTTTTATGATCAAGATATTCAATACGCAGAAATATTTGACTTCAGCGATGTTGACAGTGCTGAAATGGAAATTGAAATTGCCGATTATATTGAAGATACAGATGCAAATTCACTGATTGAATATACATATGATGAATCTGATGAAATAACAAATAATACAGAACAAGAAGCAGCCTATGAATATTTTATTGATTATTCTGATGATTATTCTGACTATGAAGATATTTTGGCTGAAATATGAAACATTATTCATTAAATTAAACAACTAACAAACAATTATTTAACTTAATTATTTTCGGATGAAACAGATAATAACCACAATCATAACAATTCTGATTCTGAGCGGACAGGCTTATGCACAAGGAGGCAATTATCAGCAAAAAAGAGAAGAGATCAGAAAGAAAAAGTATGCTTTTATTGTAAAAGAGCTGCAACTTACCGATAAAGAGAAAAAAGAATTTATGCCTTTATATCAAGAATTCGACAAAAAAAGAGAGAACTTACACGATGAAAGAAGAAAAATGATGCATAATTTTCAACAAAACAGTTTAAATATGAGTAACGATGATCTTAATGCATTGATTGACAAATTTGTTGATATTGAGATTCAATTGGCTCAAGTCGGAAAAGTATATATAAATAAATTTAAAGAAGTAATATCTCCCATGAAAATAATACTATTGCAACATGCTGAAAATGAGTTTAAAAGAATGATACTTCGGCATGCACATGATAAAAAACGCGGTCCGAGGCCTTAAGAAAAATCCTTTTAAAATCCGGCAGTTTGTCGGTTTTTTTTTATATCATATAATTATATTCTAACTTTACGCATCATTTTTTTGCTATGAAGTTTGAAGATATTATTAAAAACCTTGAAAATAAAATATATAAGCCGATATATTTCTTATACGGTGAGGAATCATTTTATATAGATAAAATCACGGATTTTATTGCCGCTAATGTTTTGGATGAAGCTGAAAAAGCTTTTAATCAAACAATTCTGTATGGTAAAGATTTGTTAATTGAAGATGTTATTAATGCAGCCAAACGATTTCCGATGATGGCAAATCATCAAGTAATTATTGTGAAAGAAGCTCAAAATCTGAAAAGTATAGATAATCTGATCTATTATGCCGAACAACCGTTAAAATCAACAATACTTGTTTTCAATTATAAATATAAATCCCTTGATAAACGAAAAAAAATCTATAAAGTTTTAGTCAAAAACTCTGTATTGTTTGAATCAAAAAAACTGTATGAAAATCAAATACCGGCTTGGATCAATAACTACCTTAAAGAAAAAAAATATTCTATAAGCCAAGTATCAAGTAAACTTCTGACAGATTTTTTGGGAACAGATTTAAGCAAAATATCAAATGAACTTGACAAACTTATTATCTCATTACCTGAAAATACACAGATAACACCTGAACATATTGAGAAAAACATTGGAATTAGTAAAGATTACAATACATTTGAACTTCAGAATGCCATTCAAGACCAAAATATATTAAAAGCTAATCGCATTATTGATCATTTTGCAAGAAACCCGAAAGAAAATCCGTTTATATTGATAATAATTTCTTTATTCTCATATTTCTCAAAAATATTATCATATCATTTCCTTAAAGATAAATCCAAAAATAATGTTGCTTCGGTTTTAAGAGTAAATCCTTATTTTGTTCAAGATTATGTAACAGCAGCAAAAAGATATAACACAAAAAAAGTTGTATCTGTTATTTCATTATTAAGAGAATATGATATGAAAGCCAAAGGTTACAATAATATCAGCACATCTCATAAAGACCTTTTAAGAGAACTAATCTTCAAAATTTTACATTGATAAATAAAAATCTAATGTTTAATTTAGGATAAAGTTTATACTTTTGCAATCCGTTTCAAAAAAAAAATTAAGAAGATGTATTTAACATTATTTTTAATCATAATTACAACTGTTATATCAATTTTAGCATTTAATAAGCATGAGTTATTTAATCGCCTGAAATTTAATTCATATTTGGTATGGCATAAAAAAAATTATGCACGTTTGTTTTCACATGCATTAATTCACAACAGTTGGATGCATTTGATCATAAACATGTATGTTTTATGGATTTTCGGAATATATATTGAAGAAGCATTTTCTGATGTGGGAGTTTTTCCGGATACACACAACTATGGAAAATTTTTATATATATTAATGTATGTTCTGGCTGTTCCTATAGCATCAATTCCGTCATTATTTAAACATAAAAATAATCATTATTACAATTCGGTTGGAGCATCAGGTGCAGTTTCAGCAATCGTTTTTACTTTTATTCTGTTAAATCCGACGGGAGATTTAGGCATTATATTTATTCCGATAAGAATTCCTGCTTATATTTTTGGCTTGTTATATTTAGCATATTCCTATTTTATGAGCAGAAGAGACAAAGACAATATTGCACATGATGCTCATTTTATTGGTTCAGTATTTGGTTTACTGTTCCCGATCATTTTAAGTCCGGGACTTTTTGATCGTTTTATTAATTTGTTGTTATATTAAAAACTAAAAAAATCATTGATGAAAAAGAAAAAAATTGTTATAGCTCTCGGTGGTAACGCTCTCCTAAGAGGCGACCAAACAGGTACAATTGAAGAACAAGAAAAAAATACCTATGATACACTTAAAAATATTATTCCTTTTATTAAAGAAGGACATGATGTTATTTTAAGTCACGGAAACGGACCGCAGGTAGGAAATATTTTAATGAGAAATGATGCAGGTGCAGAAATGTATAATATTCCTCAAATGCCGCTTGATATCTGTGTGGCTGACTCGCAAGGCGGGATTGGTTATATGTTGGAACGAACATTGAAAAATATTTTAATTGAAGAAGGTATCGAAAAAGATGTTGTTACTTTGGTAACACAAGTTCTTGTCAGCAAAGATGATCCGGCATTTCAAAATCCGACAAAACGCGTAGGTAAGATCTATCCGAAAGTGCAAGCAAACAAACTTGCCAAAGAAAAAGGATGGAAATTTAAAGAAAGTCCTAAAGTTGATGACGGATGGAGAAGAGTTGTAGCATCTCCCGAACCGATTGATATTTTCAATATAAAAACCATTGAAAGTATAACCGACAATGGTGCTGTTGTAATTGCTTCCGGAGGCGGAGGTATTCCTGTATATATTGATGAGAATAAGAATATAAGACCTTTGGAGGCTGTTATTGATAAAGATAAAGCAACTGCCGTAATGGCATCAAAAATTAATGCTGATGAATATTATATTTTAACAGATGTTCCTTATGTTTATATAGATTACAGACAACACAACGAACAAAAGTTAGATTTCTTAAATAAAGTCGATGCAGAAAAATATATGAAACAAGGCAAATTCGGTGAAGGAAACATGGCTCCTAAAATCAGGGCTTGTTTAAATTTTATCGAAAACGGCGGTAAAAAAAGTGTGATTACAGAAGCAACAAAATTGACTGATAAATCATACGGAACTAAAATAACATTGGAATATGAAGACTAAATTCAGTCTTCAATTCACAGTAGGCAGTTAACAAAATAAATTCTTCTGAAGACTGCTTACTGTGGACTTAAAAACAAAATACCATTTTTAATAACTCCTTCCAAAATAATATATAAAGAGTTTAATTTTTATTGTTATTATTTTTACTCTTCAAGATCAATTTATCATAAAGCAGCAAAAGTATAGCTGTTCCTATTCCTATACCTGCAAATATATACATAACTTGTGAAGGTTCGTAAGTTTGCCATAAATAATCGGTTAATTGCTGCTGATCCATACCCATTAACTCTCCTGCTTTGTTAAAGTAATCATTCTGAGTAAAACCCTCTCCTATTTCCGGAACATCTAATCCTCGCTCAGCAACTTCTTGTTGTAACAAAAAAACTTTATCTGCCAATTTTCCGTAAACACTACCGGTTAACAGCCCGGCAATTATATGACTAAAACCAATTGGAATAAATGAGGTTCCCAAATAGAGCGCAACTTTATCCGGCGGAGCAATTTTACCTACATATTCTGTAAATTTTGGGGAACTTGCCATTTCTCCAATACTAAAAATAAATAATCCCAAAAGTAAAAACCAACCATTTTGTGAAGCAAACATTAATCCTACACCAAAACTTAAAACCAATAAACCCGATATAATTGAGTTTAAAGGTTTAAAACGCATAACAAATGTTGATATTACCAATTGAAAAAGAATAATAAAAAATGCATCTAAACTGGTCATTGTATGAGTAGTAATTGATCCGTTTTCTCCCAGTTGTGAAGCAAGCCATAAAGAAATCTTTTGTAAACTGTCAAAAAGATTAGAAGTATCTGCCCATTGTTCCAAAAAAACAGGAAAAGTATAATACAATTGATTAAAAGCTGTCCAAAATCCGATCATTAAAAACAAAAATATTAAGTATTTAAAGTCAGATAATGCGTACAAAATATTATTAAATGATTGTTTTATTGTTTCTTTTAGCGATTCTTTAACTTTTTTATAACTTGTATCTTTATAAAACAGAAGAACAATTAGATAATTTAGTGCAATAGCTATCATTGAAATTGCAAATACATAATCCCAAGAGATTTTTTTAAATATACCTGCAAATAAAGGTCCCAAAAATCCTCCGATGTTAATCATCATATAATAAATTCCGAATCCGATTGAAGACGTTTCATCATCAGTGACTTTAGCTATAGTTCCTGCAATTATAGGCTTAAATAATGCACCGGCTATGGCAACATATATAAAAGATATAAATATGGCTTGATATGATTCAAAATATCCCATCATAAAGAAGCCGGATATATACATGATAAAAGAAATGATTAATACTTTTTTGAATCCGATCTTGTCAGCAATTGCACCTGTTATTGTTGGAAGAAAGTATAATAACATTGATCCTGTCCCCATTATTAAACCCATTTGTGTAGGTGTAAATCCTAAAGCTCCTTCATCTTTTGAACCTGTTAGATAAAAAGAGAGACCCATATAAAATCCATACCATGCCCAACGTTCAAATAATTCCAATGTGTTAGAAATCCAAAAAATTCTTGGAAATTTCTTAATAATCTTTCCAAATCTGCCCATATCTAAACATTTAGTTAATTGAACCTGCGAAAATATATTTTATTGTCGAAAAAAAGAAAAAAGACAAAAAGTTAAAGGATAATTATAACTTTGTACACCCAAAACACATAATATTTTTAAGCAAATGCAGAAGATAAAAATAACTGATTTTTATGACGAATTCAGGCCATATAATGAAACAGAAGCAAAAGAGGCTGTTCTGCGTATTACTGAGGATGAAAGATTTTACAGTGTAATAAAATATTTCTTCCCTGATTTCTCAAAGCCTGATTATCTCAATTTAATGAATTCTATCCGTTCAATTGAAGATTTTCAGATTAAAATAATGTATAGTGTTATAAATACAATAATTGAGAATACATCAAAAGGGCTTACTTATTCCGGAATTGAAAATATTGAAAGAGAAAAGAAACATGTCTTTATTTCAAACCACAGGGATATATTTTTGGATGCTACAATTTTTCAAGGTATTTTGACTAATGAAAATTTCCCTACAACTGAAATCTCTTTCGGTAATAATCTTATGAAAGATAAGTTAGTCTATGAAGTTGGTAAAATCAATAAAATGTTTAAAGTTTACAGAAAAGGAAGTCCCAGAGAACTATTAAAAAAAACAATTCAACTGTCTGAATACATTCGATATACAATCTTTAATAAAAAACACTCCGTTTGGATTGCACAAAGAGGGGGCAGATCAAAAGACGGAAATGACAAAACGCAAAGCGGTATTATTAAAATGTTAAACTCATCCGGTTCCGGATCACTTGCAGAAAACATTAAAGAATTAAATATTATACCGCTCGCAATTTCATATGAATTTGAACCAAACGATTATTTTAAAGTTAAAGAACTTCTTAACACAGTTAACGGAAAATATGAAAAGACAAAAGATGAAGATATTAACAGTATAATTGACGGAATAAGTAAGCAAAAAGGAAGAATCCATTTGCAAATAGGAAAAACCATCAATTCAAAATTAAGAAAACTTGATGATATTACTGCCAGAAATCAGCAAACAATTAAAATAGCAGAGTTTATTGACCAATCAATATATTCCAATTATAAATTATGGCCAAACAACTATATTGCATATGATTTATTGAATAAAACAGATAAATATAAATCGTTCTATACAAAACAAGAAAAAGAAAAATTCTTGGATTATAAAAATAAACAACTGAAAAGTATAAAAGAAAATTCTGAAAAAGGCGATAATTTATTTTTGAAAATCTATTCAAATCCGGTAAAGAATTCAGAAAACAACTAAACCGTAATCCTATTAGCTTTTTTGACAAAAGATGCAAATTCTTTATCAGAGCCCAACATATGTTTGACAATCCATGACCTTAGAAAATCAGCTAACTTATAGCAAACTATTATATCACCTGATTCGATTCTTTTTAAAGCGTTTTCCAATTTTTCAATAAAATAATCATGCTCTTCAATATGTTTGTCAATACTTTCAGGTGTGTAGTTATAATCTTTTAATAATTTTTTCTCGACTGAAAAGTGAGTAATTAATTCAATTATCATTTTATTGACTATCCTCTCCGCATGATCAATAATATCTTCTGTAAAAATATACTTATAAAACTCATTAATAAGGCTTACTAATTTCTTATTCCGATAATCTATAACGAAAATTCCTGTTTCATATATGTACTTCCATCTGATAATCATAAATAATAACTTACAATATTAAACTGATAAACCGTGAAAATAGAAAATATATTATATCAGCAATAAATATTTATTTAATTGTCCGTTTTTTTTTGACGAATGTTTTAAAATCAATTACCGGACGAACATTTTATCAAAAAGTTACAATATCATAATAAACACTGACTTTTTGTCCTTTTTCACGCCTTTATGCATATAATAATAAAATTCTGCATGTCTTTTTTTCCGAAAATTTATTCATTTTCTTATCGGCACAGTGATTGATATTCAATAAACAGAAATTGAATTCTAATTAAAAACTAAATAAAAAATGGGAAAAATAATAGGTATAGATTTAGGAACAACAAATTCTTGTGTTTCAGTTATGGAAGGTAACGAACCGGTTGTTATACCTAACAGTGAAGGTAAAAGAACCACACCTTCAATAGTTGCTTTTATTGCCGGCGGTGAAAGGAAAGTAGGAGACCCTGCCAAAAGGCAAGCAATTACAAATCCTGAAAAAACGATTTATTCAATCAAAAGATTTATGGGTGAAACCTTTGACAAAGTGAAACTCGAAGTAAACCGGGTTCCCTACAAAGTTGTAAAAGGAGAAAATAATACACCAAGAGTTAAGATTGATGACAGATTATACACGCCGCAGGAAATATCAGCAATGATTCTTCAAAAAATGAAAAAAACCGCTGAAGATTATTTAGGACAAGAAGTTACTGATGCAGTAATTACTGTTCCGGCTTATTTCAGTGATTCTCAAAGACAAGCTACTAAAGAAGCCGGAGAAATTGCCGGACTCAACGTAAAAAGAGTTATAAATGAACCTACTGCTGCATCATTAGCATACGGATTAGATAAAAAAGACAAAGAACAAACAATAGCAGTATTTGACCTTGGCGGCGGTACTTTTGATATTTCAATTCTTGAACTCGGTGACGGAGTTTTTGAAGTAAAATCAACGAATGGTGATACGCACCTCGGAGGTGATGATTTCGATCAAGTAATTATTGATTGGTTGGCAGAAGAATTTTTGAAAGATGAAAACATCGACTTAAGAAAAGACCCAATGGCTCTTCAAAGATTAAAAGAAGCAGCAGAAAAAGCAAAAATTGAGTTGTCCAGTTCAACAAGTACAGAAATCAATTTGCCTTATATCATGCCTGTTGAAGGTATTCCGAAACATTTAGTAAGATCTTTATCAAGAGCAAAATTTGAACAACTATCTGACAGCTTAATACAAAGAGTATTAGGACCATGTAAAACAGCAATGAAAGATGCAGGTATTTCAAATTCTGACATTGATGAAATTATATTAGTAGGTGGTTCAACCAGAATTCCTGCCATTCAAAAGAAAGTTAAAGATTTCTTCGGAAAATCACCTTCAAAAGGTGTAAATCCTGATGAAGTAGTTGCTGTTGGTGCTGCTATTCAAGGCGGTGTATTAACCGGTGAAGTAAAAGATGTATTACTTCTTGATGTTACTCCGCTTTCAATGGGTATTGAAACAATGGGCAGAGTGATGACAAAAATAATTGAAGCAAATACAACTATACCGACAAAAAAAACTCAAACATTTACAACTGCTGTTGACAATCAGCCTTCTGTTGAAATCCATATTTTACAAGGAGAAAGAGCAATGGCAAGTGATAATAAAACAATCGGCCGTTTTCATCTCGACGGAATACCGCCGTCATCAAGAGGAATACCTCAAATTGAAGTTACTTTTGATATTGATGCAAACGGAATTCTTAATGTATCAGCAAAAGACAAAGGGACAGGAAAAGAGCAAAACATCAGAATTGAAGCATCTTCCGGTTTATCTGATGAAGAAATTCAAAAAATGAAAGATGAAGCTTCGGCTAATGCAGATTCTGACAAAAAAGTAAAAGAAAGAATTGACAAAATTAATCAGGCAGACGGGTTGATCTTCCAAACTGAAAAACAATTGAAAGAATTCGGAGATAAATTACCAACCGATAAAAAAGGCCCGATTGAAGAAGCACTTAAAAAATTGAAAGATGCTCATAAAGCAGAAGACCTTGATGCAATTGATAAAGCTATGGAAGAACTAAATACTGTATTCCAAGCTGCATCTCAAGAAATGTATAATCAAGGTGCGCAAGGCGGAGCTCAAGGAGCAAATTTTCAAGATGCAGATATTAATAATCCTTATGCAAATCAACAAGGAGAAGCTGATGATAAAAAATCTGACGATGATGTTCAGGATGTTGATTATGAGGAAGTAAAATAAAAGCCAATTGCTATTTAAAACGTGAGTCGATCATCAGATCGGCTTTTTTTATTCTAATGTTTGTTACTTATGATTTCAAGCACCCTTTTTACCACAGAGAAAGTTCAACATCTTTTTTACAACCTTAAAGATAAAGAAAATTTAAAAGCAAAATTATCAATTTCATCAGGCAATTTATAAGAACCGTATCTGTAAAAAACACCTGCTCCGAGACCAATAATATCATACAAACTAATTATGTGATCAATTAGAATTCCGGACTCATAATAAACTTTTTCAAGCGTTTCAGAATTAAGATAATTATTGTAATCGTTACTTAATTCACCCCAACCAACATTTGTAATAAATGATATTTCAGGAGCATATTTTTTAGTTTTAAAAAGGAGACTGCTAAAATCTTGCTTAAAAAATAAAGATGCAAATCTGTCAGATATAAATTCATTCATTCGCATTGTATTAAAACTATTCTCTGTCTCAACTGCAAACTTTTTATAACTTCCGTGTCCGTTAAACAAGCAAACATAAGGAACTTCTCCGAATATACAGCCCGCTCTGATTTGAATGTTTGTTTTTCCGAATAATTTTGTTTGAAAACTTTCTGAAACTTTAGCCGTAATTTTTATATAATCATATTCTCCTCCAAATTCCTGTATGCCCTTAGATAAATTTAACCAAAAAATCGGATCTTTTTGTGTCATTATAATTTTTTCGCCTAAATATCTTTGATATTTTACATTTGGTGAAAATTTCATTTGAACTCCTGCTTCGCTTAAATTACAGGATACATTTGTAGTTATAGTATCAGAAACAAAAATATATTCATTATTAATTAAGCTCTTTTTTGCAAATAAATTTATCTTCAAAGAACTTATTTTATGAGAATACAAATTCAATTGCATTTCTTCAAAATTGTACATTTTATTTATCAAATATTTTATTTGATTTTCTGAAGAAAATATGTTCCTGTCATCAAAAAAATCTATTCCGCCTGTTTCAAAAACATCATTTTTATATGAAAAATTAAATATAAGGTATTCATTACCCAAAGGCGAAATATTAAATTCGCCGCCATATTTAAATTGTTTATCTTTAAATCCGTATCCGACATATCCGCCTAATGATAGATATCTTGATACTGATTTATTTGTAACAAAGCCAAAACCCGGCCTGAACCCTTCGTAATTATTATAAGTAAAAAGTTTCCGGATATCAATATCAATAATTTTATAAGGAATATATCCTGATACTACAGACTTCAATACATTTATTTTTAAATCTAAATTAGTTGCTTCTCCAAGGCTGTCAATAACGCGATAAGTTCTTTTGTCTTTTGCCGAAAGTTCTGTTTTTCTGTGTTCGTTCCAAAATATACTGTCTTTTCTGCCTGCATCATTAACAAGCTCAATATCTTTATGCATAAAATCTTTCTTTTCAAAAACAGGGTTTAATTTAATATTACTTAAATATGTTTTTCCTGTGTAAATTAAATTTGGCATTTTACCTAATCCTTTAATTGAAGGCATTATTGATTTGTTAAATATAATCACAGTATTTAATTCAATCGGAAACCATTGTTTGTTATTTATATACTCGTAATTCTGTTGTACTTTTAACCCGATAAGACCTTTCATTACGTATGGCTCTGCAATTACACTTTGTATTGAATAACTATTTGTATTAATTTTTAATGTTCCTTTTAAACCTTCAAAGTTTTTATTTTTTCTTGGTCTGAATGAAATCGTAAAGACTGAATCACCTGCTGTTGTGTATGTGGTGTCTTCAATAACAAATAAATATTTTCCGGCAGATCCTTTACTTATCGGATTCAAATACACTTTTTCATCTAATGTTATAAAATCTTCATAAAATGTAAATGATTGTAATTCAGTTGTCAAAAGAAAAAATGACGGGTCTTTTAAACCGGATACTCTTGAAGCAATAATTTTTTCTGCATTCTTGTTGGGATATTTAAATTTTCTGTTACTGACATTCTCCATTAGCATTAAATATTGAATATCTGTAAACTCTTTTAAAGAATAAAAACCTTTTACTTTTCTTACAGAATCAATCTTTGCTTTTTCAACAGAATCAATTCTTGCAATATATTCAAGTGTTTTTCCTGCCTGTAATAAAGTATCATTTCTAACTTGTTTTATTGAATCTTTTCCGGCATGATAAACAGAATCTTGCAATAGAACTTCTTCTTGGTTAAAGGTTCCGACAAACTTATTGTAAGAAGTGTAACTAAAAGATTTTAAGTTCTTTTCGGGATTGTTTATTTTTCTGTTTTTTACAACCTCCTTAATAATTCTGTGTGCAGGATTTTCTCCGGGATAAATAACAACTTCATCAATAGCATAATTTTCTTTCTCTAATGAAATATAAAGGTGAATATTCTTTTTAGTATTATCAATAAAAATGGTCGTATCCTTAAACCCTAAATATCTGAAATTTAATTTACTAATCTCGGTTTTAGAAAAAAATTTAAATGTTCCGTCAAGATTTGTTGTGGTTCCGTATTTTTCATGATATATAACATTTACAAAAGGTAAATATTCTTTTGTTTTCTTATTTGTAACTTCTCCGGTGACAGTTATTTGGGATCTTGCGGAAAAAACAATGCCTGAAAATAAAATAATTATTAAAATACTCTTCATATTACAGATTTGATAATTTAAGGTAAGCTCTATTAATTAATTTGCATCAAGATTTTCAGAGTTTTTTATAGACGATTGAAATTTATGAAGCACTATCGGGATAATGCAAGAAAATTTCAAGAAGTATATGGAAAACTCTGAAAACCCTTTGGGAACAAAT
>JAUVIG010000024.1 GCA_030592825.1 Chlorobiota bacterium
GAAGAAAATCAATCATTAAAGTGGGGAAGTATGCGGATATTCATTTATATTTTAAACCTTAGTAAAAGAGAAAATCAGATAAAACAAAAACCTTATTACCTTATTAAAAAATGAACCGGATTTTATTAATATTCAAATAAGTTTTAACTAATATTGCAAATTAACTTTTAAGCGGATTATAACCGCAAAAAAGTATTAATTTATTGATAATAGGATTTAAAAATTTTACAAAACTAATAGTTCGTTAAATTTTCAAGATGTTAAAATTGTAAAAGGACTAAAGTCCTGTGATTGTATCATTTAATCAATCCCCGACTTAAAAGTCGGGGCTACTGAAATTGCTTATTATCATATAATTACAAAAAAGTACCGAACTATTGAAAACTAAATCTAAATTCTAATATCTAACATCTAAATACTAATTTCTAATTACCAACTCCCAATCATGAAAAACCTAATAATACTCATAGTCACCGCATTTATCCTAAATACTCCGGTTTTTGCTCAACTTACTGTATCAAACGGACACACAGCACAAGAACTTGCCGATATTTTTACCGGGCAAAGTGTTAATGCACAAAATTGTGAAATTGTTCAAGGCGAAAATGTTCAATACGGTTCATTTACTTTTACCGGAGACGGACTTAATGTAAGTTCCGGGGTAATATTATCAACAGGCAGTATTTTTGATGCTGTTGGCCCTAATGATAATGCTGCCACTTCAACAGGTTTTGGCGGAGACGGTAATATTTTATTTGATCTTCTTCCTATAAATTACGGACCAAATGAAACATTTGATGCAGTTTTGTTTCAATTTGACTTTCAAGTATTATCAGATTCTATTGAATTTGAATATATATTCTTATCTGAGGAATATAATGAAATTCTCGGTGATCCCGAATATAATGATGCTTTTGCTTTTTTTATCAGCGGCCCGGGAATTGACGGTGAGAAAAACTTAGCTCTTGTACCCGGCCAAACAATTCCGGTTACGGCAAATACAATTAATAATAATTCATTTTGGCAATTTTTTCATGATAATGAAGACGGCAATACTAATATAGAATTTGACGGCTTCACAACTTTAATGAAAGCAAAAACAAACGGTTTAATTCCCTGTGAAACATATACATTAAAATTAATTATTGCCGACGGAGGTGATGATTATTATGATTCCGGAGTACTGTTAAAAGAAAGCTCTCTTTCTCAATCTGTTGTAACAGTAAGTACAGAAACTTACGGCGGTAATGATTTAGCAATTGAAAGCTGTATAAATGCAAGTTTTGTTTTCGAATTAGACCAAGCTCGACCGGAAGATGTTGAAATAAATATAAATATTGAAGGATCAGCAGTTAACGGTGTTGATTACAGATATATTGATCCTGTTGTAACAATTCCTGCAGGACAAACGCAAGCAACTCTAATAATAGATGCAATAAATGACGGATTAACGGAAGGTACGGAATCAATTCATATAATATACACACCTGTTCCTTGCCAAGCTCCTGATACAGCAAAACTGTTTATTGATGATTACGACCAAATAATTTTTACTGCCGGCGGAACAGATGCAACATGTAATAATGCATCCGACGGTGAAATAAATATACAAATTGAAGGAGGATTTACACCATATACTTTTTATGTTACAGATACCTTAACTTTAGAAGAGCAAATTTTTACTGAACTACCTATTACAGGATTAGACTCCGGCACTTATAAATTAGATGTTATCGACAGTTACGGATGCAAAGCGGAAGACCTTGTAATGTCGGGAGAATTTGATGCCGGACAAACATTTTTACCTGACGGAAACGGTGATTCTTATGAAAGTGTAATTGAAATTTCAGGTTTTCAAGAAGGGCAACTATTGGAATCTGCAAATCAGATTGTTGGAATTACTGCTGTTATGGAGCATTCTTATGCTATGGATTTAAGTATTGACCTGGAAACTCCAAATGGTTCACATGTGAGATTATTTAGAGGTGCTTATACAAAAGATTTGAAAGATTCTAAAGTATATGGACCTGATTTCGGTGAGCCTGTTGCATCATGGATTATTGACAGTTGGAATGAAGATAATATTACACCCGGTATTGGTTATGAATATATTTGGAATCATAATCCGGTATTCAGAACTATGCAGGAGGAAGCCTATGACCAAACTTTACCGGAACATACTTATGTTTCAACTTGGGGAAATACCCTGACAGACCACTATTTTACAGCAAGTTCATACACTCCTGCAGAAAGTTTTGACAGCATTGTAGGAACAGAGCTGAACGGCGAATGGAAAATAATTGTAACAGACTGGTTTCCTGACGATAACGGCTACATTTTCAGTTGGAACTTAAGTTTAAAAGCCGACAAACCCGATTCAATTATTGATATCAGTCATCCGCTTCGACCCGATGTAAGTGCCAATAAAATAAATCCTGATTGTCAGCAAAACAACGGCTATATTTATACTACCATAAGCGGCGGTAATCCGCCTTTTACATATCTTTGGAATACCGGATCAACAACACAAAATTTATTTAATTATCCAAGCGGTGAATATTCCTTATATATTACGGATAATAATTCTTGTACCTATACTTTTCCTTTTACTTTATCAGATGATGAAGCTGCATTATTAAGTGCTGAAATTATTCATGAAACATGCTCCGAAACTTCAGACGGCACCATAGATTTAACGGTTTCAGGCACTGAACCGATAACATATTTATGGAATACCGGCTCAACAAATCAAGATATTACCGGTCTTGCACCCGGTGATTATACGGTAAACGTTACTGACGGAAACGACTGCAATGCTGTTGAAACATATACAATAGAACCGGCACCGGAAATTAATTTAACTTCTGAAATAACAGATGAAAATTGCGGAGATCATGAAGGAGCAATTAATATTACGGTTGCAGGAGGTATTCAGCCATACACTTTTTTATGGTCAAACAGTGAAACTTCCGAAGATATTGATGAACTGGAACAAGGGGATTATACTGTTACAATTACAGACCAAAGCGGATGTACAAAAGAAAAAAGTTTTCATATAACAAATTATACAGGAAACTGTATTCCCGATTGCGATATTGAAATAACAAATGTTGGTATTACGGATGAATATTGCGGAGATTCAAACGGAACAATAGATTTAACAATTTTTACTTCCCGGTCACCTTATTCTGTTTCATGGAGCAACGGAGCAACTACAGATGATATAAGTTTATTATCTGAAGGCGAATATACTATTACAATTACTGATGAAAAAGGCTGTGAATTAATTCAAAGTTACAATATTGAAAATCAAAGCGGTGATTTTGAAATTTTCGATTATCAAACAACACAAGAAACATGCGGTAACGGTACAGGAAGTATTGATATTACAATAAACGGAGGAGCCGGACCGTATTCGTATTTATGGTCAAATGCTGCAACAACAGAAGATATAACTAACTTAAATGCAGGAGAATATACTGTAACGGTTACAGATGCTAATATTTGCTCTGTTTCAAAAATTATTACAGTTATAAATAATTCAGGAGATTTAGAGCAAACATGGGGTAATACTGTAAATGAAGTCTGCGGAAACAGTGAAGGTTCAATAGATATTTTAATAGAGGGCGGAGCAGAACCTTATTCATTCAACTGGTCAAACGGTGCAAATACCGAAGATTTAATCAATATTAGCGAAGGAACATATTATTGCACTGTAACAGATGATGCCGGATGTATAATTATTACTGAAACCTATAATATTGAAAATGATCCCGGAACATTAAATATTGATGATATTGATGTTGATAATGAAGTTTGCGGCAATGGTCTCGGAGAAATTGAGCTTTCAATTTCCGGCGGAACAGAACCGTATAGTTTTAACTGGTCGAACGGTGCCGGCACACAAAATATATATAACTTATTTGAAGGCAGCTATTATGCAACAATTAATGATAACAACGGTTGTAGTGTTAATACAGGAATACTGACAGTTATTAATGAAACCGGAACTTTAAATTTAGAAGGAATTGTTATTACTGATGAAATTTGTGATAATAATTCAGGGCAGATTGATTTAACAGTTTCAGGCGGAGAGCAGCCATACTCTTTTTTATGGAGCAACGGTTGTACTTCGGAAGACCTCACGGGTATTACTGAAGGAAATTACTCTTGTCATATTATTGACAATAACAGTTGCATTATAGATATTAATACAACAGTAAATAATATTCCCGGAACATTAACAGTTGAAGGTTTAATCGTTTCAGATGAAAATTGCGGACAATCTGACGGTACAATAGATTTATTTATTTCAGGAGGAAATGCTCCGATATACTACCAATGGAATAACAATGCTGTTACACAAGATTTAACCGAACTGCAGGCAGGGGAATATTTTTGCATAATTACTGATAATTTCGGTTGTTCGGTAAATGCAAATACAGAAGTAATTAATAACACCGGAACACTTTCTTTGATTGCTTATTCTTTGATAAATGAAACTTGCGGAAATTCTGACGGTTCAATAGATATTACAGTATCAGGAGATGAAACTCCGATAACTTTCTTATGGAGCAACGGAGCAACAACCGAAGATATTTACGGACTTCAATCCGGAGAATATTCATGTACAATAACTGATAATTTAGCTTGCATCTTAACTGTTGGTCCTTATATTATTAACAATTATGCTCAAACACTTACGGTTGATGATATTATTACAGTTGATGAACTGTGCGAAAACGGACAAGGCAGTATTGATTTAACTGTTTCGGGAGGAACAGAACCTTTAAATTACAATTGGAGTAACGGAGCAACAACTGAAGATATTTCAAATTTATCAGCCGGTATATTTTCATATACAATAACTGATAATGAAAATTGTTCAGTAACAGGAGATGTTGAAATATTTAATAATGCAGGAACATTAAGTTTTGATTCTTACAATAAAACAGATGAAAGTTGTAATTCCGGAAACGGTGCAATTGACATTACTGTTTCCGGCGGAACATTACCTTATAATTTTTTATGGAATTCAGGGCAAACAGTTGAAGATATCGAAAGCTTAACTGCTGATAACTATTATGTTACAATAACAGATAATAATAATTGTCAAATTATTTCCGGAAATATTAATCTTATAAATAATAACGGAGATATTAATATTTCTGAAGTAAATTTAACAGATGAAAATTGCGGTTGGTCAAACGGAGCAATTGATATTACTGTAGAAAACGGCACACTACCCTATTCTTTCCTTTGGAGCACAGGTGATGATACTGAAGATATTGAGAACTTATCGGAAGGTGATTATTCTGTTATTATTACAGATTTAATCGGTTGTTCAATAACTGAAGATTTTTATATTGAAAATAATTCACACGGCTTTACATTTTCAGATGTAAACATAACGAATGAATACTGTGGTTCAGGAACGGGAATAATAGATATTACAATTTCGGGAGGGATACAACCTTATACATATTTATGGAGTACCGGTGAAACTACTCAAGATATCAGTAATCTGTCTGTAGGAACGTATTCATGTATTGTTAATGATAACTTTGTATGCTCAATTACAGAAATTTTTATTGTAAACAATACTACAAACGGTCTTGAAGTTTCTGTTGCATCTCTCGCAGATGATTATTGCCATAATCATAACGGAAGTATAGATATAAATCTTACCGGCTGAACTGAACCTTATACAATAAGTTGGAGTAACGGAGAAACTTCTGAAGATATTGAGAATTTATGGGCCGGAGCATACTCAGTTGTTGTTACAGATGATACTGACTGCTCAATGACTCAATCTTATTTCATCAATAACTCCCTTAATGAAAATCTCGGTATTAAAAACATTCAACTAACTGATGATGAATGCGGTCAAAATAACGGCTTAATTGAATTTGAACCGAAAATACCCGGAGAATATATTTATAAAATTAATGATATTATTAATCCTTCAGGTACTCCTGTTTTTGAAAATATCAGCAAAGGAAATTATGAAATATCAATTCATGATGCAGGTTGCTATGTAAAAGAAAATGTATATCTTGATAATTCAGCTGACTTTGTAATTGATACATTAGATATCTATTACGTTAATTGTGATAACCTTGGTGCGATATATTTAGAAATGGTTCCCGAATCAGAACACTATATAATTAAATGGAATACCGGTTCTACAGAATTCTATCTGCAGAATTTACAATTAGGAACCTACACTTGCATTGTAACAGATACTTTAACCGGCTGCAAACAAACCGGCATATTTGAAATTGATTATTATACTAATGTATATGACATTGTTGCTTCTGATATAACAAATGAAACATGCGGTAATGCAAACGGCATTATTGATATTCATATGATTAATCCATACAATACATACACTTATGAATGGGATACCGGAGAAACAACCAATATAATTGAAAACTTGTCTGCCGGAACATATTCATGCACCATAACTCAAAATAAAGATTGTAGCTATTCAGCTGTTTTTGAGGTATTAAATATTTCCGGCAATATGGAAATAACAAACTATTTACAAGATGATTTTTGTGATAATTCAAACGGATATATTGAATTAACTGTCAGAAATGCAGAAAACGCTTATTCAGTTTTATGGAATAACGGAGCAACAGTAAACGATATTTACAACTTACCGGAAGGGATATATGATGTTGAAATTATTAATAATGAAAACCAATGCAGATATTATAATTCATTTAATATTGAAACCGGAATGTTTGAAATTATTGAAGACATTACAAACAGTTCTTGTGAAAATTGTGACGACGGCAGCATTGACATTACATTAAATCCAAAAGGACTGTATAATAGTTTTGATTGGAGCAACGGAGCAACAACAGAAGATATCGAAAACCTATTCCCGAGAGAATATAGTTTAACAGTAACAAATCAGCATTTTTGTATTGAATCTGAAACATATATTGTCAGTGTCGGGAACAGCATTAATGAATTAAATAATAATTTCAATATTTATGTTTATCCGAATCCTGTAAATAATTTGTTAAATATCAAGTATGATTTTGCTGAAAAAGAAGAAATGAAAATTTCAATATATAACTATTTAGGTAAAGAAGTTCATTCAGAAAAATTATCCGATACAAAAGGAATTAAAGAAATTAATATAAGCACTTTGGATGCGGGTCTATATATATTAGAGATCATTGTCAACAAAGAATCCCGAATATTTAAGTTTTTAAAAAGTACAAAATATTAACCTCATAAATAATCACATAGCGGTCGGCTTCCGAAATAATCGGAACAAGTCTTGCCACTGTCGTTCAATTTGTTATATCATTACAATAAGCTTGCAATTTACATGTAAAATAGTAAGGCTTACTTGATGTTACTAAAATTGATTTTTTATGGGAAGTTGTGCAGTGCCCGGTTTATATAATTTTTAGAATACAGCGTCCCAATATCGGGACAGTATAATCAAGTATTTTTTAATGCGGATGTATCGAAAAAAGAATTGTTATAACTATACTTCTCTCCCTCCTCGGTCCGTCAAATTCGCAAAGAAAAATATTTTGCCAAGTTGATAAGCCAAGTTGACCGTCAATTACCGGTATGTTTTCACTTGGTCCTACAAGACCCGATTTCAAATGAGAATCTCCGTTTCCGTCCTGTGCATCGTGCTTCCATACTCCTCTTGGTATTAACTTTTCCAATAAACTAATTACATCATCTTGAACAGAATCATCCCAATTTTCTTGAATCATTATTCCGGCAGTTGCTCCTTGAACATACACATTTAAAATACCTTGATTTATTCCTGAACTTGACAAAATTGATTTTACTTTTCCTGTAATATCAATTAATTCGCATCTTTTTCGAGTTTGAACTTTTATTATACTTTGCATTTTTTATTTTCAAAATTACAAAAAATTAAACAAAGAGTTATACATTTGCTCTTGTATGAAAAATTAGAAATAAAATATTTAATCTAACTTTAATTTTTGGTTCTATCATAAATTTAGTGGAATATTTATAAATGCTAAAATGATTAAATGCGACAATGCTATAATAAAAAAGTCATAATTATAAAATCATATAATAATATCATATAATAATATCATTAGCTTTACTGTCTGTTTTTTAAATATTTAAACATTCAATCATTATCGCATTTAATCATTAAAATCAGTTAGATAACTGTATTTAGAATAAGATATTTCCGGTAAAATAATGATAGAACCTAATTTTTTTTCAATATTTTTAGAAGTGGATAAAATCAATAAAGGCAAAGTCATAAAATCGACAGGAAGTTGGTATTATGTTATGCAAAACGATAATGTAGTTTTGTGTAAAATCAGGGGTAAATTCAGAACACACGGTTTAAGAACAACAAATCCGGTTGCAGTAGGTGACATTGTTAATTTTGAATATCAAAAAGACGGAATTAAGGCATAATAACCTCAATTGAACACAGAAAAAACGTTTTAATCAGAAAATCAACAAATTTATCTCACCAATCAAATATAATTGCGGCAAATATTGATCATGCTTTTCTTATTGTTACCCTGACAGAACCTGTTACGTATCCAAAGTTTATTGACAGATATTTAATTGCATGCGAAGCAAACAGAATCAATGCAGTATTAATCTTCAATAAAACAGATCTTTATAATCAAAATTTAACAAAAATACACAAAGAATACATATCTGTATATAAATCTGCAGGATATAAATGCCTCTCTGTTTCCGTAAAAAACAATGATAATATTGATGAAATAACAAAGTTAATCTCTAATAAACTTGTTGTTATTTCAGGAAATTCAGGTGTCGGAAAATCAAGTTTGATTAATTTACTGGAACCCGGATTAAAATTGAAAACATCAGAAATTTCGGAATATCATAAACAAGGCAAACATACAACCACATTTGCCGAAATGCACAAAATCGGCAACGGATACATAATAGATACTCCGGGTATTAAAGGATTTGGATTAGAAGGAATTGACAAATCAAATTTAAGTGAATACTTTCCGGAAATGAAAGCAATAAAAAATAATTGTAAATTTAATAATTGTACACATACTCATGAACCGGACTGTGCCGTAAAAGAAGCTGTATCTGCAAAAAAAATCAGCTTAATGAGATACAACAATTATCTGAATATTCTCGCTGATGAAAATGATAAATACAGACAGGATGATTATAAATGATTGAAATATTATAACATTGTTTCATTGCTGCATTGTTAAAAATCCGTAAAGTAACATATAATACAAAGCAAGAATGATTGCTCGTTATATTTAAAAAACAACAAAAATTTTGAAATATAAAATATGGTAATAAAAAATATTAACAAAGAATTTAAGCAATTAGGAATATTAATTTTTATCATATTCATATTCTTTGAAAAGAATTATGCTCAACAACAATTATTACCTCTCGGCAACCATTTCCGACAACAAACAGATTTTGAATTAAACAAAGCAAATATTAGCATAAATACAGGATTTAAGCCCTTGTTAAAATCTGAACTGAATAAGGTTATAAATATTGATTCTGTAATTTACGATTTTGAAAAACGTGATAAATTCTTTACAAATCATAAGAGAAATTGGGTTTGGAGAAAACTCCTTTTTGAGGATTTTATTTCTGTTAAAAAAGATAATTTCAGCTTATATGTAAATCCGCTTTTTTATATGGAAAAAGGAATCATCGGTGATACTTCAAACTTTTTTATTAATACACGCGGCATAGAAATAAAAGGTGATATCGGAAAAAAAATCTCTTATTATTCAAGTTTCAGAGAAAATCAAACTCGTTTTCGTTCATATATTTATGATTGGTCATGGGAACGATTAGTTGTATCCGGACAAGGTGCTTTAAAGAAAAATAACAATGATTTAAGAAAATTTGATTTCTCAATGGCAAGTGCATACATCTCTTTTACTCCTTACAAATGGTTAAACATACAAATTGGCCAAGATAAGAACTTTATAGGTGAAGGACATCGCTCACTGCTTCTGTCTGACAATGCTTTTAATTATCCTTTTGCAAAACTCTCATTTAATTATAAAAGTTTTAAATATGTTACCATGTTCACCGAATTCAGAGATTTTGAAGGTGCTTATTATCATTATCATTTTAAGAAACACGGAGCATTTAATTATTTGTCATATAATTTTAAAAATCGTTTTGAAATAGGTTTATTTGAAGGTGTTATATACAGAACCACAGATACTTCAGCATATATCAATAAATTTAAAGCTGATTATTTTATACCTGTACCGGGTGTCAGAACAGTTGTTAACGGTTTCGGGGCTGAGCATAATGTAATTACGGGGCTTAATGCAAAAGTTAAAATAAGCAATTTTATACAATTATACGGACAATTTGTTGCAGATGATCCCTCTCAAAGAAAACTTGCCTATCAAGGAGGATTGAAGATTTTTGATGTTTTACATTCTTCCTTAGATAATCACTTATTATTTTTTCAAGCTGAGTTTAACAAAGCATTACCGAGAACTTATTCGCATCAAAATTTAAAATATCAAACATGGACACATTACAATCAAGAGTTTGCACATCCCATAGGATCAGACTTCAAAGAAATTGTTATAAAGTTGAATTACAAAATTTTTAATTTCTTTTTAAACTATAATTTCATCGGTATTACTTTAAATAACAAATCAACATTTTCAGACATCTGTATTTTAGATGAAGATAATTATTTAATGATGCCTGAACCATATACTGTTATGCATCATTCAATATCTTTCGGATATACAATTAATCCGCGTACAGGTTTACAATTATATGCAGGTATTGACCAAAGAAGCATATTAAAAGAAACTAAAAGCATTGAAAATTACTTTATGTTTGGTATAAGAACAAGTTTAAGTAACTTTTATTATGATTTCTAAAATAATATAAGAATGCATTTGTCGTTATGCCATTAAAAGAAATGAAACAAATTCAACACAAGTTGTTATTTATAATTTTTGTTTTTTATTTTTAAATTGAAAGAACAAGCATTGTTGCATTGCTTCATTGTTAAATTGTTATAAAAACAGCCTGCAGGCAGGCAATGAAGCAATAGAACAATTTAACAATGTTTCCGGTAATTATTCCCGATTTTGTCGGCTTTTTTATCAAAATTTTTGCGAAAACCTATCCTGTTAAGATGAATATTTATTCCAAAAAACAGATATTAAAACTGGGCCTGTTTATAATTGCGATATTAATAGGTGTCGGAATAATTTATTATTCAGGAAACTTGGCTTCAAAAATTGCTGAACAGGAAAGAGGAAGAATTGAAATTTGGGCAAAATCTATGATAGAATTGTCAGAAATAGATTTAGATATTCTAATCAGCCCTACTTTGTATAAAATAATGGAAGATAATAAAACTATTCCGGTAATATTAACAGATGATTCTTTAAATATAATTAGTCATCGAAATTTAAATGAGCGGATAGTAGGAGATTCTGTCCTTTTACACAAAGAATTAGAAAAAATGGAAAAGCAACATGATCCGATAATTATTGAACTTGCTTCTGAACATAAAAATTATGTGTTTTATAAAGACTCGGCATTATTAACAAATCTTATTTACTATCCGTTTATACAAATCTTTGTAGTAACGTTTTTTATAATTATTTCATATTGGGCTTTTTCAAGTTCTCGAAAAGCTGAAGAGAACCAATTATGGGCAGGTATGTCAAAGGAAACGGCACATCAATTAGCCACGCCCATTTCTTCTCTCGTTGCATGGATTGAATTACTTAAAATAAAAGAAAACGATACTAAATTAATCGAAGAAGTTCAAAAAGATGTTAAACGTCTTGAAACTATTACCGAAAGGTTTTCAGGTATTGGTTCTACACCTGTTTTGGTAAAAAATAATTTGTATAAGGTATTAGCCTCTGCTGTTTCATATCTCCAAAGCAGAACATCAAGAAAAATTGAATACATTTTGAATTTTAACAAATCAGGAGAACTGTTTATACCTCTTAATGAATCCCTCTTTGAATGGGTAATTGAAAACATGTGCAAAAATGCTATAGACGCCATGCAAGGAAAGGGAAAGATCATTATTTCAGTAACTGAAAAAAAAGATCGTATATTTATTGACATACAAGATACCGGTAAAGGTATTCCGAAATCTAATTACAAAACAATATTCAAACCCGGATATACAACAAAAAAACGAGGCTGGGGCTTGGGACTGTCTCTTGTAAAAAGAATCACAGAAACCTATCATTCAGGTAAAATATTTGTAAAAACATCTGACATTAATAAAGGGACTACTTTCAGAATTCATTTAAAAAGATGACCTGTATTTAATGCTTAACCTGCATTATTCATGCGATTAGCTTTGTGTAGATGCGAGGCGTCGAAACCCGCAGACATATCTTTTATATTTCAAGGGTTTTGCAACGAAGCATATGCACAAAGATAATTGCAAGCGACACCCAACCTTTAGCGAGTAAATTTGAGTATGTAGTTTTATTGTGTATTCGCACATAAAGGGTTAATAAACAGGGGGTTAGGGGCGTTGTGAAATTGAAGCGGTGAATAATGCGGGTTAATTATTCCAACACAATTATTTTACTGACTTTTTTATCTTGATTTATTACACTTATTATATATGTTCCCTTTTTTAAATTTGAAAGATTTAAAATCTGATTTTTTGCTTCATTCAATCTTCCTTTTAAAATAGTTTGTCCAATACTATTAGTAATTTCATAATTATAATTAACATTTTGATCTGTTTTTATATTAAAAATACCCGTTGACGGGTTAGGATAAATAATAAGTTCCTTCTCATTTTTCAGCTCATCAATTGAAACATACTGATTATCATAAATTGCAGTATATAACCCTCTTCCGTGTGTTGCAGCAACAACCGTATTATCACTTTCTCTTATATCAAGCATATCAACCCTTACATTAGCCAAACCGGTAATTGATTGCACCCAATTAACATCTGTTGCACTAATATCAAGTGTTGTCCATATTCCTAATTCTGTTGCTAATATTACTTGCTTATTATTTTCAGGATGTACTAAAGACCATCTGACCGGTATATCAGATAAATCACCTTCTTTATTTTCCCATATTGATCCACCGTCAAATGAAGCCCATACAGATTCCACCCCGTAGTTAGAAAATGTAACAATAATTGTATTTTCAGATGTACCTAAAGATATACTTGAAATTGCAGCAACAGGAAAATCATATCCTGTTATTTCAACAGTTGTAGGATTAGAATGTGCATTCACTACTTTAAATAAACGTCCGGACATTGTCCCTGCAAATAAAGTTGTAGTATTTGCAGCTGAATAAGGAGAAACTCTGACACACGAAAACGGAACATTATTACTTGTATTTAAAGTAATTTTATCCCCTGTAAGATTACTTGGGATACCGGAAATTCTTAAAATTTTATCCTGATAGTAACCGCTGTATGTTACAGCATTAGCATATAAAGTATTAAGCTTATAATCATAATCTGCCGGGCTGATAAATGTTCCGCTGTAATCATTAAAAGAATTTATATATTCATAATTATTGAAAAAAGAATAACCATTATTATAATAAGATGTTATTGCAAGATTCGGTTCATTCTTATCATAAAAGCAAAATGCACCGTCACCGCCGTCAATCATATCTTCTACATCAATGTAATCTCCATAATTTACAACGGTTCCGTTATCTTGCAGTCCTCCAATGAGTTCAGGGCTTCCGGTTACAAGTTTTATGGCACATGTATAAAATTGGAGTGTGTTATAATCCAAACTTCTTTCCTGAAAGACAGGATAATCAAGATTACCTGTATTGGTATAAAAAACACCTCCGTCTGTTCCGAATATAATTTCTGAAGAAATTCCCGATTTAAATACAATTTCATGTTGATCGGCATGAACATAATCATCTCCTCCACCACTGTACATTGCAGCCCAATCAGAAATATGATTCCAGTTCAAACCGCCGTCAGATGATTTATATAAATCCAAGCCTCCTATAAATAATGTATTCTCATCATTCGGATCAACTTTAGCAATTAATGCATGCCAAGCTAAATATGCCCATCCGTTGCTTCCGTCAGGATGATTTTTTTCAGTCCAAGTACTTCCTTTATTATCTGACCGAAGTATATACGTACATCTGTATGTTCTGAATGTTTGTATTGTTTGAGAATCTGATCCTGCAGCTAAAAACGCATATATTACATTTTCATTTGAAGATGATGCTGTCAGTTTAATACGTCCCGGAATATTATAAGGGCTGTCAGACTCTATGATTGAAACATAATCATTATAAATCGACCAAGTTCCTGATGTTCCGTTATCGGAATATAAGATTACTGCACCGCCTTCATCATTAATATTCGGCATAGTCCCGATATATATTCTGCCGTCAGCCCCGATTTCTATATCAGCCGGGGAATACGGTACATCTTCACCCGGTATATCAGGTAATACTTGTTCCCATGTTACACCTCCGTCATCAGATCTGTAAAGTCCGTCATTCGGATCACTCTGATGAACTTCTCCCTGATATACCCCTGATACAACACTTGCATATATTACACTTGTTCCGCTTTCATTCTTTACTGCAATATCTGTTATGTATTCAAATCCTGAAGTTGAAGAAAGTAAACTCCACGTATCTCCACCATCATTTGAAGTATATATCCCAACACCTCTGCCGGAAGATTCTCGATAAGTAACTACTGCTGTCTCTGCTTCACCCGTACCCATATAAAAAATTTGTGTGTCATTAGGATCATATACTATTTTGCTTACGCTTAAGCTTTGCCAAAAATCATTAACAGGTATCCAAGATGAATTTTCATTTGTAATATCATCGTTATACCATAACCCCCCCGTAACTGATCCTGCCCAAACTTTATTGCCTGAAACATCATTAGGATCAAACATCAGACACCTTGTTCGGCCACCCATTGAAACTTGGGTCTCTTGCCAAGATATATTCTCGTCTCTTAAATTTTTCAATTTTGCGATTTTATATGCTTCAAAAAGTCGTTCAGACGGTACTCTTCCTAATTTTGGATCCATTGTCATTAAAAAATTCTGAAATGCCGCCAATTGCGGATTGTCTAACTTTTTTTCTTCATTTTTGTTTTGTAAGAAATTTTCTGAAAATTCATTCATCTTTGAATTAAGAAGTTTTTCATATTCTTTTCTCTTTGTATCTTGATTATTTAATTGAAGATTATGAAAAATAACTGTAGCGACAACTATTATAAACAGAGATAAAAGAATAATTGAAATTTTTTTCATTTTTTATATATTAATGTGAGAAGATATATGTATATTTTAAGATTGAAAAACATAAAAAAGTTGCATTAAACTTTCCTGTTTAATCTATTCCCGTGAATTCGCAACAGAACATATAACAATCTGACAGTCAGAGCTTGACTTAAAAAATAATTTTATTTAAATGTCTGATATTAAAAGAGTCAAACCCTGACTTGCTGATTTAAAGATATTCCAAGGATAACCCCCTTTTAATAAGATAAACCAAAGTTAATTTACCCTACAAGTTTACATAAATAAATTATTTTCTTTTGCAATATCTGTTTTTATAAATACTTTTGCGTCCGGCGGAAAGATTTGATTGATTGCAACCGCAATAAAAAATGCTAAAACATTAGCTTTTCAATCGTATCTGTTTCCTCCGATATTTTTTTAATCTAAATTTAAATCTTTATGCCATATTTTTTCACATCAGAATCAGTTTCTGAAGGACATCCCGATAAAATTTCGGACCAAATCTCGGACGCATTATTAGATGAGTTTCTAAAACAAGACCCGGAATCAAAAGTTGCTTGTGAAACTGTAGTTACAACCGGTTTAACCATATTGGTCGGAGAAGTTAAAACCAATGCATGGGTTGATATTCAACAAACTGCCAGACAAGTTATCAAAGATATTGGTTATACAAAAGGGGAATACAAATTTGAGTATGAATCTTGTGCAGTAATGTCCTCAATACACGGTCAATCACCTGACATTAATCAAGGAGTAGTAAGAGCAAAAGAAGAAGATCAAGGTGCGGGAGATCAAGGGATGATGTTTGGTTATGCAGTTAATGAAACTGAAGATCTTATGCCTTTACCAATAGATCTTTCACATAAATTGCTCATTGAACTTGCCGGTATTCGTAAAGAAGGTAAGAAAATGACATATTTACGTCCTGATTCAAAATCACAGGTTACGGTTGAATATGATGAAAATAATAAACCTGTCAGAATTGATACAATTGTTATTTCAACCCAACATGATGACTTTGTGCAACCGGATAAAAATAAAACCCAAAAAGAAGCAGATGATGAGATGTTGAAAACCATCTATGAAGATGTAAAGAACATTCTAATACCTTCAGTAAAAGAAAAACTTCCGCAATCAATTAATGAATTATTCAAAGGAGATTTTAAATTATTTGTCAACCCTACCGGAAAGTTTGTAATTGGCGGCCCTCACGGAGATTCCGGTTTAACAGGGAGAAAGATAATTGTTGATACATACGGAGGTAAAGGTGCTCACGGCGGGGGTGCATTTTCAGGAAAAGATTCTTCAAAAGTTGATCGTTCAGCAGCATATGCTACACGTCACATAGCAAAAAATCTTGTTGCTGCCGGAGTTGCAGATGAAATTCTTATACAAGTCGCTTATGCAATAGGGGTTGCTGATCCAGTAGGTCTTCATGTTGATACTTTCGGTACATCTAAAGTAAATTTTTCTGACAGTGAAATCGCAAAAAAAATAAACGTGTTATTTGATATGCGGCCTGCTGCAATCGTTAAACGATTTGGTTTAAAAAATCCAATTTTCAGAGATACCGCTGCATACGGACATATGGGCAGAAAACCATATACAAAAGAAGTTACCTTTTCTAAAAATGGGGATACTTATACAAAAGAAGTTGAATTTTTTGCTTGGGAAAAATTAGATGTTGTTGACAAAGTGAAAAAAACTTTTAACTTGTAGGATTAAATTACCATATTGATTTATTAAAAGGTATCATTATTTTTTTTAATTTTGATACCTTAACTTTTTAATTAACTTTTATGATTCCGATAATAATATCTGAAAAAGAAAAAATTAACAAAGTTTTTAAAACACATAAAATTGCCAAAGCATATATTTTTGGCTCTGCTGCAACTGATCATTTTGACAATGAAAGTGATATAGATTTTCTTATTTCTTTTCAAGAAGGTCTTGACCCTCTTGAAAAAGGAGAGTTATGGTGGAGTTTACATGATGCTTTAAGAACTCTTATACAAAGAGAGATTGATTTAGTAACAGAAAACTCACTTAAAAATCCATACTTTATTGAGGAACTTGACAAAACAAAAAAATTGATTTATGGATATTAAAGCAAAAAAAAATCTTTTTGATATTATTACTGCCATTAATAATATTGATTCATATTTCGGAGAAAACAAATCCTTTGATCAATATGAACGAAACGGAATGCTTCAAGATGCAGTCGAAAGGAATATTGAAATAATTGGAGAGGCAATGAATAATTTATTACAAATTAATCCGGAAATTAAAATTTCAAATGCAAGAAGAATTGTTGATGCAAGAAATAAAATAATACATGGATACGATGAAATTGAAAATACTCAAATTTGGAGCATTATTATTAATCATTTGCCGGTATTAAAAAAAGAAGTCGAGTTTTATCTCTCACAATAATTACCTTTAAATTAATCTATTGTTATTAAAACATGAAAAAAATAGCTTTCATTACAGGAATAACCGGACAAGACGGTGCATATCTTGCGGAATTTCTTTTAAAAAAAGGATATATCGTTCATGGTTTGAAAAGAAGAAGTTCTCTTTTCAATACCGACAGAATTGATCATCTTTACCTTGACCCGCATGTTGAAAATCGTAATTTTATATTGCATTACGGTGATCTTACAGATTCAACAAACCTCATTAGAGTTATTCAAGAAATTCAACCGGATGAGATATACAATTTAGCAGCAATGAGCCATGTTCAAGTAAGCTTTGAAACTCC
>JAUVIG010000253.1 GCA_030592825.1 Chlorobiota bacterium
ATTAGGTATTGATACCAATGATGATTGGAGCCTGCTAATATATACATGCGGAAAAGAAACGATAGGCGCAATTACAATTGAAAAAACAAAAGATTAATGGCTAACTGTTACGGATGTTTAAAGGACAATATTCATGGTTTTTGCTCATCATGCGAAAATAAATTATTTGACAGGTCTAAAGTTTCTAACCAACTTGAATTTAACTGGGATGATATTCAAGATAGAATTATGGGACAGCCCGAAGGCTTTAGTATTTCAGGAGTACAACCCAAGGGGTTTATTGGAAGAGATAAAAATAATCTATTAGCTCCAAATCGAAATATTGAATCAATGTACATTATCAAACCGTTTTTAGATACAAGGAGACGTTTATACAATGATTCTCCGGCAAACGAACATTTAACCATGACTATGGCTGACCAATTGTTCAAAATATCAACGGCAAAATGCGGGTTAGTGAAATTCGCTAACGGTGAACCCGCCTACCTTACAAGAAGATTTGACAGGGATAAAGAAGGTAATGTACTTGGACAGGCAGATTTTGTTTCTGTATTAAATGCAACTCCGGACACGAACGATCACGGACTATATAAATACAATTCGTTCACCTACGAAGATGTTGGAAACAGACTTAATCCTACTGACCAAATAAATTTCATTAGAATTCTTGTTTTCAATTATTTAACGGGAAACGGAGACGTTCACTTAAAGAATCTTTCTCTTTTGGAATCACCTGATGGTGATATGTTATTATCTCCTTCATATGATTTAATGAATACAAAACTTCACATCAATGACCCAAAAATAGCAATGAATTTGTTTAAAGAAATGGAGAGAACACAACAAAAATTACTAACTGCCACATATGATTATAAAATTGGAGACTTCCATAAATTAGGAAAAAGAATAGGAGTAAGAGACAGGATATTAAAAACAATAGAAGAAGAATTTCGTGTAGCTAAAGCGAATATGCTTTTGCTTGTTGATAAATCATTTCTTTCTGATGCAGGAAAACTAAAGTATAAGGAAGTAGTAGAACAACATCATGTCCAATTATTTAATACTTGACAGGGACCTCAATGTAATTTTCAAATTAGCACTACACACAATCAAGTAGACGGCTGACTACCAAGCAGTAGCCGGTACACCTTGCCCTTACTTCCAAACCATTGGCTCATCTTGGGAATCTGTCTCTCGGAATAGAATCTGCCGTGAATTTTACACACATCTGTTCAAGTGTATTAAGACTTGGATTATTGAAAATTTTATATTCTCAAAACAACCCCTTTTTGTTAATCCAGCCCTTCATTTCCGGTATCCAAAACCCATTTCCAAGTCCCGTTTTCTTGTTTTTTCCAAATAGAAACATAAGTTCCTTCGGTTACAGATGTATCATTTTTTACTGTTAAAGTATATGTGCCGTAAGTGTATGCTAAATCTGCTGATTTTGAGACATATCCGAATAAGGGTTTCCACAAAAGAGTATATCCCGTATCAACTGAATTGGTATAACTTTTACCAATATTTTCCTTTCCGACGATTGGCATTGAGTGATTTTTTAAAATTACAGCCTTATCATCTGCGTATTTCAAAAAAGCTTTTTTCATTCCTTCTTTTTTTGAAAAGTCAGAAAATTCAATATCTGTATTCAGGACATTTTGTTTTTCTTTTTCAAGATCAATGTTGTTTTCACGACAAGAAAATATAAAGAATAATAAGCTGATAAAAATGAAAAGAATTCGATTCATGGTTATTGATATTTTAATAATAATTACTTTTAATTAAGATACTGTAACTGAAAAATACCCTAAATTAATTTGTTTTTAAAAAACTTGACTAATTTTACAAGTCCGAATTTCCGGTAATCCGGATTTATTTTTGGTATTGAAGACTGAATACTTTATCTTCATCCGTAAAAGATAATAAAATTAATCTTCAATTTCATATATTTAAGTAAAAAACAAACAAAGATGTCAATAAATAACAAAATACCCTTAGTAGAATTTCCTGAAAAGGAAATGAAAGAATTAATAGAAAGTTTTACTCCCGAAAGCATTGCGGCCTATCTTGATGTTACTGATTTAAAGTCTGATACTCTCGGAAACAAATTAGATAAAATGGCAATGTGGGCAAAAGACCTTAACTGTGCATCTGTCTGTGTAAACCCTGTTGAAGTTGATGTACTCCCCGGTTTACTTAAAGGAAGCAAGGTAAAAGAAACCTATGTTATGGATTTCCCTTTGGGAAAATTACCGATTAATCAAAAAGCCTATATAACTGAAGATACCGTTAAGAAAAGTCGAGAAAAAAGAGGTGAAGGTAAAGGTTTTATTGATATTGACATTGTAATAAATACAGGCAGATTTAAAAAAGACCCGGCTTATACTCTTGAAGAGATAAATGCAATGGCAGAAGCAGCAGACGGAGAAATATTAAAAGTAATTATAAGATCATCCGAACTCAGTGAAGAAGAACTTTACAAAATTTCAGAACTTGTTGCAGAATCAAAAGCTCATTTTATAAAAAATTCAACAGGAATGGATGCCTACGGAGCACTTCCGGAACATATTCGAATAATGCGTGAGGTTGTCGGAGATAATTTCGGTGTAAAAGCAGCAGGAGGAATTTCGGATGCAATGACTGCAATGAGACTTTTCTATGCCGGAGCAAAAGATAAATCATTACATAATCCGGATCTTTTCAGAATAGGAACAAGTAAACCCCTCGGTATAGTTTCCTCAATGGGTTGGTTGCTTCAAAACACAGAAGACTGGGTTAAAACCTCAGTAATACCTTGCACAATTTGTCCCTATTCTCACACGGCAAAACTAAGACGAGATTTGCGAGAAAGTCATAATAAACGTTGCAAAACGTGTAAACACAATCATTATTTAAAAAATAAAGATTATTAAATTACCAATGTTAGGATGTCATATTTGCAAAAATTTTCCGGAACATAAAATAAATGCTTAAATGATACAATGCTTAAATGCTGTAATAACGAATAATTTAAGAATAGTACTTTTAAAATGCAGATATTCCTTTTGTGAAACATTTTAGCCTGCGAATGTTCCTGTATGACCTTTGAACTAAGCATAGCGATCTCATGAACGAAGTGAATAAAATAATAAAAATAAACATATGAAAAATATAAAAGGTGCTTATCACGGTAAATTATTAAGAATTAACCTTACTGCACGCAGTATAAAAACAGAAGATATACCTGAAAAAATATTAACCGGCTATGTCGGAGGCAGAGGACTCGGATCAAAATATTTATATGATGAACTTATGCCGAAAACTGACCCTTTAAGCAAAGAAAACAAACTTTTTTTTGCAACAGGTCCGATATTAGGAACAAATGTTCCGACTTCAAGCAGATTTTCTTTGGTAAGTAAATCACCCTTAACAGGTGCAATTGCCTGCTCAAGTTCAGGGGGTCATTTTGGTGTTGATTTGAAAAGCACAGGATATGACATGCTTGCGATTGAAGGAAAAGCTGATACTCCTTGTTATTTATATATTGATGAAAATAAAGCGGAAATCAGAGATGCAAAAACTCTGTGGGGAAAAAACACACAAGAAACAGTTGATATTTTACTGTCGGAAACTGACACTAAAGCAGGAATAGCATGTATAGGGCCTGCCGGAGAAAATTTATTAAGCCTTGCATCAGTTGTAAATGATAAACACCATTCTCTCGGAAGAGCCGGACTCGGAGCTGTTATGGGTTCAAAAAATTTAAAAGCTGTAGTTGTTTTCGGAAATATCAAAACAACTGTTCCGGATAAGGAAATTTTTAACAAAGCAAATTCACAATGGAGAAACTTTATTGGTGATGCACCGCTTACAAAAGATGTATTGAAAGAATTCGGAACTCCGGCTTTGGTTAAAATTATAAATAATTGCGGCGGTTTTGCCACACGTAATTTTCAACAAGGACATTTTGTCGATTATGATTCAATTTCAGGAGAAACAATAAAAGAACTGTATTACGATAAATCTTCTCCCTGCAAATCATGTCCAATTGCTTGTTCACATCTTACAAAAACGGAAACACGAAGCGGAAAAGGACCTGAATTTGAAACAGTTTGGGCATTAGGCCCGGCATGCGGAGTTAATGATCTTGAATCAATAATTCTCGGCAATTACAACTGCAACGAAACCGGGATTGATACGATTTCTGCAGGTGCTACAATTGCTTGTGCTATGGAGCTTTCTGAAAAAGGATTTTTAGATAATGAAACTTCCGAATTAATTAAAAAAGATCTGGGCAGAGAACTTAAATTCGGAGATGCAGATGCTGTCGTAAAATTAACAAAATCAGCAGGCACAGGTGAGGGTTCCGGTAAAATTCTCGGACACGGAAGTTTATACTTAGCAAAAAAATGCGGACACCCTGAAACAGCAATGCAAGTAAAAGGATTAGAGCTTCCTGCTTATGATCCGCGTGCTTTTCACGGAATGAGTTTATCTCTTGCAACCAATCCGAGAGGCGGATGTCATTTAAGGGCATATTTAATTGGAATAGAGGCTCTTGCAACACCGGTAGCAGTTCACAGATTTACTTTCGACGGAAAAGCCGGTCTGAATATTCTTTATCAAAACTTAACAACAATTATTGATTCTATGGGTGCTTGTGTTTTTACATCATTTGCACTTAATCCCGATCATTATGCAAATATGCTTTCAGCTGTAACGGGTTTAGATATTGATACAAAAACATTACTCAAAACAGGTGAAAGAATTTGGAATTTAGAACGATTATTTAATATACGAGAAGGATTTACACGAGCAGACGACACATTGCCGGATCGTATTCTTAATGAGCCGTTTGATGAAGGACACGCAAAAAACAAACCCTTAAATCTTGAACCCCTTCTTGATGAATATTATAAGTTAAGGGGTTGGTCAAATGAAGGAATACCCGGTGACTTAAAAAAAGAAGAACTCGGACTTTAAAAATCAATATCCAAACCTTTTAATATAAAAACTTTGTGTATTGGAATTTATCCTGACAAGCATACAAAGCTTTCCGAAAAAAGTTACTCTGAAGCATTTCGGAGATAAGTTTTGTTATTTGTTTCTTTGTTATTTGGAATTTTTTTAATATTCAATTTTATCTTCTTTTTCCCCCCACTCTTTAAACACTTTAAGTGCTTCGTGCCTCATGATTTGAATATTGGGTATGCTTCTTTTATCAACAGACAATTCAATTTCTTTATAAATAAAAGAATCATCAAATCCAATATCTTTAGCATCAGCTTTTGTATTGGCAAAGTATATTTTATCCAAGCGAGCCCAATATATTGCACCGAGACACATTGGGCAAGGTTCGCATGAAGTATAGATTTCGCAACCAGATAAGTTAAAGGTATTTAATTTTTTTGCAGCTGAACGAATTGCTGTTACTTCGGCATGTGCCGTAGGATCATTTTCTTGAGTAACTTTATTTGAAGCTTTGGCAATTATTTTACCGTTTTTTACAATCACGGCACCAAAAGGACCTCCTCCGTTTTTAACACTTTCTTGAGACATTTGAATCGCCTCATTCATAAAACTTTCCTCTCTTGTCATTAAAATATTTTTTCACAAAGTTATATATTTTTTTGTAGTTAAAGGTTTGTGAAAAAATAATTCAGACAATTTGAGAATATTTATACTGTTATGTTGTAAACAGCAAAGTCTCAACGTAGTTAATCTTTGTTTTTTCAGTAAAGTTTTTTTCACAAGCTCTAAACTGCCACAACTTCTTTAATTTCCGGAATTGCATTTTTGAGTGCATTTTCAACACCGAATTTTAATGTTTGAGCACTCATC
>JAUVIG010000135.1 GCA_030592825.1 Chlorobiota bacterium
AAACAGAATAAATATATTTTAAAAGTAACATTTTATGAAAAATATCGTATAAAATTTGTAAAAATGTATTATTTTTGTTAAATTACAACAGATATACCCTGTTTTTTATATTTTAAAAATCAAAGTCATGAAATATTTCAGCAAATATTACAAACATTTTTTGATGATATTATTAATTATTTATATTTCAAAAAATACATATGCCCAAACAGACGAAGAAATGAGAGCTATGTGGATTTTTAATATTGCTTATGGTGTAGCTTGGGAAAATGAAAAAGATTTTACATCATATACAATAGGTGTTTTTTCTTCAAAAAAGGAATTTATTGAAATCGAAAAACTTGCTGCGTCAAGAACAATTAAAGGAAAACCGGTTGAGGTTATCAGGTATTCAGAATATACAGAAATTCAAGCAAACCATATAGTATATATAACAAAAAATGAAAATGCATATCTCGGATTTGTTTATCAAAAGTTGAAAGAAAAAAATGTACTGATTATTTCAGATCGTACAAGACAACCTGAATATAGTGTTATAAATTTAAGAAAACCCGGAGAAGGAACTCAATTTTTTGATATTAATACACAACTATATAATAAACAAAGGCTTGTTTTTACCACACAATTGTTAAGGTTAGGAGGAGACCGTAAAATTTTAAATGAGATATATGCCGAAACAAATCGAAAACTCAAAGAAGAGCAAAAATTATTAGAAGCCAAGAAGTTTGAAATACAAGAACAAGTAAGATTATTGAAAGAGCAAGAGGACAAAATTCAAAACCAAAGAGACAGTATTAAAAGTAAAGAAACGTTAATTTCAGCTAAAGAAGATGAACTTGTGTTTCAAAACAATCGATTGGATTCAATGAGTTTTGAGGTACTACAGCAAAAAGAAGACCTTAATCAAAATATGGCATTAATTAATCTTCAAACTGAAAACATTAATAATCAAAAGTTATTTATGAAACTTCAGAAAGATTCTATGATAATAGCAAGTAAAGAATTAAAAGCAAAACAAGAAGAAATAAAAAAGAGTGATGAAAGGTTAGGAGAAAGAGATCAAACAATAGCATCTCAAAAAAATATAATATATTTTGCAATTGGGGCAGGGATTCTGTTTTTATTCTTATTAATTCTTATTGTCAGCAGTTACTTGAATAAACAAAAAGTTAATAAGCAGCTAAGTGAACAGTATGTGGCAATCAATGCTCAAAAAGATGAGATCCAAAATCAGTCGAAGCAATTAGAAATGGCTAATACTGAATTGGAAAAATTATCTCTTGTTGCCAGTGAAACAGATAATGCCGTTACAATTATGGATACAAGGGGGAATTTTGAATGGGTGAATGCAGGTTTTACCAGAATGTACGGTTACACGCTTCAATTATTAAAAAATGAGTTGGATGAAAACATCATAAATGCAAGCGGAAATGAAGAAGTGGAAAGAGTTATTAACAAAATTATTAATACAAAGCAAACCGGTTCTTATCAGAACTTAAATAAAACACGTTCAGGGGGTGAAATATGGGCGCAAACAACTATTACACCAATTCTTGATGAGAATAACGAAGTTATAAAATTGATTTCAATTGATACAGATATTACGGTTGAGAAAAAGTCGGAGATAGAGATTATAAAACAAAAAGACAGAATTGAGTTTCAAAATGAACAGATTGTTTCCAGTATTAATTATGCTAAAAACATTCAGCAGGCAATTCTTCCGGTAGCAGATGATATTAATAAATTTTTTGATTCTTTTGTTATTTTCAGGCCAAGGGATGTGGTATCCGGTGATTTCTATTGGTATGCATATCTTCCTGCAAAAGAAGGATTATCAGAGAAATTATTTATTGCAACAGTTGATTGTACAGGACACGGAGTTCCCGGGGCATTCATGTCAATGATAGGAAGCAGGTTATTAAGTGAAATTGTTTTAGAAAGAAAAATAATTAATCCCAGAGAAGTTTTAGAAATCCTTGATGAAAAAGTGAAGTTTGCATTAAGACAAGAGACTACTGATAATAATGACGGTATGGATATTGCACTTTGTGTTATTGAAAAGGAAGAAGACTCTTATCATATTACTTATTCGGGGGCTAAAATTGATTTGTATTATTTTTCTCATAAAAATGATGATATAACGATTTTATCTTCAGAAAGGCGTTCAATTGGCGGGACTATACAAAAGAGAGGAAATATTAATTTTTCAGATAAAGATTTCTATTTATACAACGGTGATTATTTATGGTTATCAACTGACGGTATTATTGACCAAAACAACTCAGAACGGAAAAGATTCGGAACTCCAAAATTTATTGAGACATTAAAAGATGCTAAAGAACTTAATTTATTTGAGCAAAAAAAGTTAATAGAAAAAGAATTAGCAGACCATCAAGGAGAAGAAGAACAAAGAGATGATATAATAATTTGGGGAATTAAGTTTACCGATAAATGGTAATAAAAAAAAGACCGAAGATTTTACTTCGGTCTTTTTTTACCTGAAATTTATACTGTTTATGACATTTTTACCTTAAATGTCCAAGTAAAATAAAATTCTGATACTACATCACTGACTTTATCTTTTCCGGTAGATTTGGTTTCTATTGTAACACCTTCACCGGTTTTTATACTTTCTTCAACGGCATTCTTTATTTTAATTCCGTCTTTGCATTCAAAGCTTATTTTTGTTGTTGCCTTTTTTGTGAAGTTTGCTTTCATATCAAAAACAAGCATTGATACACGCGGCTTCTTACCGTATATTTGAGAAAGAGCCATAATACCGGTTGAAAGTTCTGCTGCCATTGCTTGTGAGGCAAAATACATTGAACGAAAAGGATTTTTTGTTAAATATTTAAACGGAATGGTAACAACTGCTTTTTTTTCAGTAATTTCAACAAGTTTAATACCTGAAAAAAATGCCGAAGGTAATTGCTTAAGTATAAATAGTTTAAACTTAAGATTTTGACGAACTGATTGCCTGAATTTTTCTGAAAAGTCCATTTATATTAATAACTTAAGTTTGGTAAAACATGATTATAGATTGCAAAAAAATGAGCAATACTTCCGCCTATAACAAATAAATGCCAAATTCCGTGGGCAAAAGGTATTTTTTTTGAAAGGTAGAAAAAGACACCTGTAATATATATTGCACCTCCTGTCAATAACCATATCAGCCCCGGTGTTGAGAGAGAATTAATCAGAGGTTTTACAGCTATAACCATTACTAAACCCATTGCAACATATGCCCATGCAGAAATTGTTCTGAATTTTGGCTTATACCAAAATATCTTAAACAAAATACCGACAGCAGCTAAGCCCCATTGAACACCAAAAATACTCCAACCCCAACCGCCTTGAAGTAAAACAATGGTAAACGGAGTATATGTGCCGGCAATTAATATATAAATTGCAGAATGATCAAACTTATTTAATATTGCTTTTATTCTTATTTTTTTTGCGGCATGAAATAATGTTGAGGCTGAATACAATACGATTAAGCTTGCACCGAAAATTGAAGCACTTACAACTGATATTGCAGTTCCGTGCAATGCAGACCTTACCAACATTAATACCAATGCTGCAATACTCAAACCCAAACCGATTAAGTGAGTAATACTGTTGACAAGTTCATTTGTTTTTACGTTAATTTTTCTTGTCATCTTAACCCTTTTTATTCTTATTTCTTTTTAATGTAATTTGCATTTAAATATTAAAAAAGTGAATGAAATAATCATTCACTCATTTATATTTTTTTATCAGATTAGAAACTGTATAAATACCATTTTCCATCTCTGTTAATAAGCTTCATTGTTTCTTTATCGTTTCCGTTTGGCCCGAAAGTAAAATCAACTTCAGCTTCTTCACCATTAATTTTTGCAGCTCCTGCAACTTTTCCTGTTTTAAAATATTCAATAAGTTCGGCTCTGTTTTTTTCATCATCAGCACAAGTACAAATTCTTTTTGTATCTCCGTCGTTTTCGCCTATTGGGTCACAAAGATTTTTGAGAATTTCGAAATTTCCTGATTGAGCAGCATCAAAAACTGCCTGAACAACACTTTCCGGTTTAGTAAAGTCTATTTCTTCTGATGTATTTTGACCGGAACTTCCGCAACTTGTCATAAAAAAAATTGCAATAAATGTAAAAAAGATAAGGTTTTTCATAATAATGGGTTTTAATAAAATTTTTTTATAAAAGTAGGAAAATGAGTAAACAAAAAAAAATATTCATTCATTAATGATTAAAAAGGATAATTATTTAAACCACTTTTCTTTTACTAATGATTCAATGATTTTTAAACTGCGGTGTCCGAATACAGGGTGTAATTCCATTGACAGATCTGTTGCTTGTTTTATTGCTGCCTTTGATGTTGGTTGCCCTGTTTCTTTTGCTTCTTTTAAAACGGAAAGTGTAGTTTGATATACACCTTGATTCCATTCTTTAGTCAGATGTCTTTCAAAGTATTCATCATCATTTACATATCCGTATTGTTCATTGGCACAATTTACAATGCCCATTCTGTTAGTTAAAAAGTCCGGAACATATATGATGCCTTTGTCAGCAAGTGCTTTATCGTCTTTGTCGTGATCTTCAAGTTGATTATTTGCTGCTCCGCAAACTATTTTTGCTTTAATCTTTGGAATGCTTGTTTTATTCAGTGTAGCTCCTGTTGCACAAGGTGCCAAAATATCACATTCTTCAAATAAGATTGAGTTGTCACCTTTTTCTGTAATTCTTGCATCTAAATTTTTGTCTGAAAATTTTACTTTAACTGCTTTTACTACATCCGGATTTATATCATTTGCAATAACTTTAGCAACATTCTTATCAAATAAATGCTTTATAAGAGGCTCGGCAACATGCCCCATTCCTTGCACGGCGATTGTCTTGCCTTCTAAATTTTCACCAAGAAATGCAGCAGCTGCTTCCATTCCTCTCAATACGCCTCTTGAAGTAGGTTCCGAAGGATTTCCGCTTCCTCCGACATTTTCGGGAATACAAGTTGTGAAACGAGTTGTTTTATAGATGCTTTGCATATCTTCAACGCTTGTACCCACATCTTCGGCAGTTACATAGCAACCTTTAATACTTGTGAGAAGTTTTCCGTATTCGGTATAAATATATTCTCGATATTCCGGATTGTTTTTGTCAATATCCGTATTATGAACCATAACACCTTTTCCGCCTCCCCACCAAAGTCCGGCAAGTGCATTTTTATGTGTCATCCCTTTCCCGAGTCTCATCCCGTCTCTTAAATAATCTTCAAGATTATCATATTGCCAAAAACGAACACCTCCTGCAGCTTGCCCTCTTTTTGTTCTGTGAACGAATGCTCCTTGCAAAACATCATATTTTTCAGTCAATTGAAAAAACATCCCTTCATGTTCTTCAAAATCACGAGTATCGTTGTTCATGAAATCAGCTAAAAACTGCAATTCTTCATGTGAACTTTCTACTTTATTATTTTGTTGATTATACACTAAATGGAAACGGTTGATATTGTTTTCTTTTAGGGTATTGATGAAAGTGGGGATTGTAATGCTGTTCATAATTTAATTAAATATTTTATACCATTTAAAAAATTGAAAAGAATAATTACTATTCATCTGTAATTTTGATATTATATTTATCTAAAATTTCAAGAAATTTTTTATCATTAAAAAAAGTCTGATAAATAGGTTCTTTTTTTAAAATATGATTGAATTCTTCTTCCTTCATGCCAAAAGAAAAGGATAATTCTAGGTTTTTATAAAATTCTCTGTGATTTCCAAGTTCTGCATATATTTCAGCAAGTGTTCCCGTTGCGTATATATTGCGAGGGTTTAATTCTAATGCTTTATAAACATAGTTAAATGCTTTGTCATATTCTTTCATTAATCTATATAAGTTTCCAATTGAATTAAAACCTTCTGAACTTTGAGGGTAATATTCTATTATTTTCAAATAGTATTTTAATGCTTTTTGATAATTCCCATTGTTTGTATAAATAGAACCCAGTTGATTCAATGCACCGTTAAATTTTTCATCTATTTTTAAAATATTTTCAAATATTTTTTTTGCTTCGTCTTTTTTATTTAACCTTTTAAGAATAACACCTTTAACGTGTTGATAATCTAGCTTCAAAGGGTTAATCTTTATAGATTTGTTTATATTTTCTTGTGCTTCATCATAATCTTTAATGAAATAATATGCAATAGATATTTCGGCATATGCTTCACTTGATTTTGAATTTAACTCAATTGCTTCATTTAGGAATTTGATTTTTTTTGCATTATCACTAGTTTTTTTTGCTTGCTCAATTAATTGTTCTGATTTTCTTAATGTGTTAAATTTCTCCTTTTCTTTTTTTGGTAATACATCATTTGTTAATTCATCAAATAATGTCAGATAATCTGTTGCAATTGGTATTTCTTCAATATTTTTTGTTTTATTATGTTCATAAGCTATTTTAAATCTTTCGTTAAGCTCTAATTCAGGGTCGGAATGAATAACGAAAATCTTTTTTATGGTTAAAGCACTATTGCTCTCCTTTAAATGATTATTGATTTCTCCGAGAACATAATTTTTAGCATTAAATTCTTTATACTTTTCTTTTGGTTCAGAAAAATAAGGAATACGAGATAAAACAAGATTAATTTTCGGAATTCCTTCAATAAAACTATTTTCAGGTTTTGATAAGGTTTCAATTATAAGTTTAATTCCTTCAATATTTTCTTCATTCTTTGTTAAAAGTAAAACAAGTTCATCTGCCAAAATTGTCATTGTTAAACCTGAAATATTTGTAATTCCTGTTCTGGAATCAATAAGTAAAAAATCCGGTTTAAGTTCTTTTTCAATTTTTTGTTTTAAATCTATAAAAAATGCAACTCCCTGACTGTTTTTCTCATAAAACAGCTTTCCCCAATTAATTAAAGTAAGTTTTTTCCAATATTCTTTTGAAGATATATTACCGGCTGTAATTATGTCAATATCTTTTATGTTTTTATTATGAAACTTTATTTTTGTTGTATAATCTCTAATTGATTCCGGAAGCTTATTGTTATTCGAAAATTCATAGATATAATCTACTATACCGGTTTTAATATCTTTTTTATTTATATTCCTATCGAATTTCTTATGCAAACCCGGAGCTTCAAGATCAAAGTCTATTATACATACTTTCTTCCCGAATTCAGCAAGTCGTTTTGCAATATTTGCAAGTGCCAAAGTTCTTCCGACACCTCCTTTATATGAATAAAAAGTTATAGTTTTCATAGGTTTAATAATTTGCACAAACTTTTAACAACATTCCGCTATTCGTAACATTTCGTTGATAATTGTTAATTTCAGAAAGTAAATTTGGATTAAAATGAAAATAATTTTTGATAGTGCTATTATGCTTTGTTTTAACTTTTTTAGCTGCTTTATTTAATTCATATTTTACATTTAAAGCTTCTTGGTCTATTAAAAAAAACTTTGAAAATTCTCGAATAATACTTTTAGACATTGCTCTTTTTTTATTCATTATTTCAGAAATAATACTTTTACTTGCAATATGATACAGGTCTTTTTGCTTCAAATCTCTATAACTCATTGCAATTTTTATTAATTCAATAGGGTCATCAATAGTTTCGACAGGGAAATGAATTTCTTCATATTTTTCTATCAAATCAGCTAATCTGTCAAATTCTTTAATGAGGTCTTCTCTATCTTCAAAATCCGGTTTTGCATCCAATTCTTCAAGATAAATAATTGCATTGTTATAGTCTTCTTGGTTTTTTATTTCTTTGATTTTCATAACTTTATTATTTTGAATCCCTTATTTAAATAAATCAATTGTGTATTGCTGTTTGCCTTTTTCTAATTTATCATATTCTGCGTGAGTACCAATCCACTTTATATAAAGTCTTGCACTTTTTAGTTTTTCATGAAATACATATTTTGCAATTATCCTGACATTATTTCCTCCTACATCAAAAACAACCCTGTCAGTAACTTTCTTATTATGTTTTCCAAGAATATCAATAGCTTTTGTTCCGAATTTATCAACGATATCTTGTGGTTTTTGCCAATTACTTTTCTTTACTGTTTGAATCCATGTATTTATACAGTTCGAATATTGAGCATGAAGTTTTATAAAATCAGTTAAAGGTTGTATTTTAATTATTCGAACCATATTATAATTATATTATTTGCAATATTACAACAAAAGTTCGCATTATGCAAACTTGATTCAAAAAAAATGAGCAAACAATAAAATACATTCTATCATTCACTCATTTTATCATTAAAGCATTTACTCATTGGAATTTAAAACGGATATTTATTAGCATCAATGATTTTATCCGCAATTTTTCTTCTTGCTGCAATAACATTTACTCCTTCAACTTTTGTGAAACGTTTCATGCCCATTAACATACCCTGCTTCTCATTTCCTTCGGCAAATGAATTTACGGCATCATCTCCGAATTTTTTAATTGCTGCTGCAACATCATAAACATAAACACCAAGCATTGTTTTGTATAATTCTGCTTTATCTTCACCTTTCATGTCTTGTATTTTCTCAACACGCAGCATAAATGATTCTGCTGCATAAGTTAACATTAACATATCTGCTGCGGCAAATAACAGTTCTTGTTCATCTCGTAATTTGTCTTGATATTTTTGAGCAGCTGCACCGGCAACCATCAAAATTGCTTTTTTGAAATTCTTAACGGCACTCTTTTTCAACTTAAAATAATCTTGAGATGTATCACCGAAATCAGGTATTCCCATAAGTTCTTTCCCGACTTCCATAGCAGGGCCGAAAATATCAATTTCTCCTTTCATAGCTCTTTTCAGTAATTCTCCGACCATTACCATTCGGTTGATTTCATTTGTTCCTTCAAAAATACGGTTGATACGAGAATCACGGTAAGCTCTTTCAACATCAGTTTCTGCAGA
>JAUVIG010000600.1 GCA_030592825.1 Chlorobiota bacterium
AATAAAAAGAAAGCAAATAAAAAATATAATTATAAAAAAAGGGTATTCTGCAGATAAAATTATTTATGAAGCGTTTGACCAAATGCACTTAATAATTAACGATATTAAAGTAACGTTTTTTCAATTTCCTCATAAAATTCCCGCAAACAATAATTTTAACAATATTATTAAAATTCCCGATCTTTTAAGTTTAGCAGCAATGAAAGCCTATGCACTCGGTGGAAGTGCCAAATGGAAAGATTACGTTGATTTATATTACATCATTAACCGAAAATATACTCTTACAGAAATAAATAAACAAGCAAAAACTATTTTTGGTAATTTTTTTAATGTCAAGTTATTTAAAGAACAACTATCATATTTCGATGACATTGATTATTCCGAACCTGTTACTTTTTTATCGGAAAGCCCTTCTGAAAATGAGATAAAAAAATTTCTGACAGAACAATCTTTGACCGAATTTTAAATTATATGAAACGAATAAGAGTAATACCCGTTTTATTATTGCAAAAAGGAGGTCTTGTAAAAACAATAAAATTCAAGAAACCAAATTACATAGGAGATCCAATAAATGCCGTAAAAATCTTTAACGAAAAAGAAGTTGATGAACTTGTTTTTCTTGACACTGAAGCAACTAATCTCAAAAAAGAACCGAATTATCAAATAATTGAAGAAATTGCCTCGGAATGTTTTATGCCTCTCGGATATGGCGGCGGAATAAAAAATATTGAACAAATAAAGAAAATTTTTAGTATTGGTGTTGAAAAAGTAATAATTAATTCTTCTGCCAGCAATAAGCCGATATTAATTACAGAAGCTGCAAAAATATACGGAAATCAAAGCATTGTAGCATCTGTTGATGTGAAAAAGGACTTATTCGGAAAATATGTTTGTTATACTAATTCAGGAAAAAGAAAAGTAAAACAAAAACTGCTTGGTTTTGTTAAAAAAATTGAAAGTTACGGTGCCGGAGAAATTATTTTAACATCAATTGACAAAGAAGGAACTTTTAGCGGATATGATATTGATTTAATAAAGCAAGTTTCTGATAATGTCAGCATACCTGTTGTTGCAAACGGAGGAGCTTCAAACATCGACGATTTTGCAAAAGCTGTTATAATCGGCGGAGCATCTGCTGTATCAGCAGGTTCAATGTTTGTTTACAAAAGCAAAAACAGAGGTGTTTTAATTAATTATCCGTCGCAAAAAGAATTAAAAGAAACCGTTTTTGAAAGAATATCTTAACTTTGCAGGTATTGTGGAAAAAGACAAGGAAAAAATATACCGGCAACTAATGTGGGATTACAAAATCTCACCCGAAGAAGTTGATAAACTTATAAAAGGTGAAACAGAATTTGCAGGGCATTATGATATTGATGGTTTGTTTAAAAAAGCTATTGAAAATTTTCCGTGGTTTATTGTTTTACAAATATTTGATATAAATACTGCTAAACTTTTATTAACTGATAAAACAATCAGTAAATTAAGATTTCCGTCTTTACAAAAAAAATATTTTTATGTTAAAAACAGATTACAAGAAATTATACCGGTTACAAGATAATTTTCTTGATTTTTGGAAAACATTGGATTTCCCTTTTTATTTAACGGGCGGAACTGCACTTGGAAGGTTTTACCTCAATCACAGATATAGCGAAGACCTTGATTTTTTTGTAAATCAAAATGAAAATTACAATGAATATATCGAAATATTTTCAAAAAAAATAAACACATTTTTTAATGTTGAAAATAAAAAGACCTTAAAATATGATGTTTTTTCTCGCTTTTTTATAAACGACAATAATACTTTATTAAAAATCGAATTTGTAAATGATGTTGCTTATCGTACCGGAGAACCAAATAATATTTACTTCGGAAAAATTGATACGCCTTTTAATATTTTATCAAATAAAATTTCGACAATAATAAACAGAGAAGAGCCAAAAGACATGTTTGATATTATACATATTGCGTTAAATTATAAGTTTAACTGGAAAGATGTATTTTTTGAAACCAAAGAAAAAAACATAATTAATGAAATTGATGTAGAACAAAGAATAAATAGTTTTCCTGTCGAATTATTTGAAAAAGTAACTTGGATGGTGAAAAAATCAAATAATGAGTTCTGTCAAAAATGTTTAAGAATAATTGCAGATGATTTTTTAACCGGCTCCGACAATTCTCTCTCTAAAACAAACATTAAAATAAAAGATGCCAAACCTATTCTATAATGAAACACTACATAAACCCAAAGTTTATCCCCGATAACTACCGGCAATGCACAAAAACAGTAATGGATAACATAGCTGACCCTAATATAATTTTTGATGAAAGCGGGGTTTGCAATTATTATTATGAATATCTACAATCAGAGAAAGAAACCGTTTTTAAAGGCAAAGAAGGAGAAAAAAAACTTAATGAAACAATAAAA
>JAUVIG010000295.1 GCA_030592825.1 Chlorobiota bacterium
TATTTCTTCGGAATTATAGTCCATAATTTGATGTATTTAAATAAAATATTGCTTTATCTATATATACGATATATTTTATAAAAGGTTTCAATACAACTGTTTTTGACAAAGGTGAACTCTGAAATTGCTGCTTCATTATGCTCATCACTGCCTCTCGTTAATATCCACATCAATCCTATTACTTTTAAGTTCAAATTTATTATTCTGAATTTTAATGATCTTTCTGTTGTATTTGAGTAAAGGCTTTGCAATAATTTAGTGCTTGGTTTGATAAATTCTGAATACGCATGAAATCTTCCCTTCAAAACTCAAATATAATCTATCGAACAACACAAGTCAGCAGATTTTTGAGATTCGTCCTTTTGTAATTCAATTACAGTACATTTTTACGGACGTATATCGTTTTTTTGTAACTATTCCGGTTTTTATACGTCATTTTGCCGAATGAAACAATTTAAACAAACAATAATAAATTTTAAATAAAAAATAATAATAGGAGGAAATAAAATGAAAAAATCAATCTTTACAATAGTACTTGCAATTGCTTATTTAAGCATATTTGCAGCTCCCGCAACAGACATCAAAAATATTGATTATGTTGTTACAGATGAAGGAATCACTTATGTGATTAATTTAAGATACGGTATTGATAATAATTTGACAGCAAAAAACGATGCCGGAGAAAAGATAATTTTTAATTTGGATGAAGTTAAAGCATACAGAAAAAACGGTAAAGAATATCAATGTAAATATTTTGTTGAAGAAGGAAGCCAAGTTGTAAGAAAAACCTTTTTACAAAAGATATATACACGTGCCGGATATTCAGTATATAAACGTGAGAAAAGAATGAATGAGAACACGAATATTGAAGATTATTATGTGTATAATAATGAAACGCAAGAGTATCAGTTCAATAAAAATAATTATAAAGTAATCTTGAGTTTCTTTTTCCCTAAATTTAACCTTTTGTATTCCTGATAAGGAAGAATTATATATAATCAATTTAGGGCTTGTTAAGAAATAAAGTTTGCAAAACAGACGAAGTGCTTTTGTTCTTTTTCAAGGCACAAAAGTTGCGAATAGCCACTGTTTATTTAATACTTTTGTAACGCAGAAAAAGGGCGAAAGAACAAGTCCGGATGTAAAGGTTATTTCTTAACAAGCCCTAAGTAGTAATGTAATGTAAAAGTCGTAAGTTTGTTCTTGCGGCTTTTTTTTTAGATATTTTCATAAATTTAAAAAAACGTTTTGTGGTTTTTATTTGTTGAGTGGGGAGGAAGTGTAGATACAATCAACATTTAGCAGGAGTGAGAAATAAAAACCATTCACCTGACAGAATAAGAATTAAACGTCGGTGTGTTTATTTAAACCCTTAATAACCTACTGTTTGTTATTCAATACCTTTCAGAAAATCTATGTACTTATTAACGAGATTATCAGCAACTTCTTTAATTTCTGTATCAGTTATTAGTTCAATTTCTGAAGGGATGAATATTTCTTCGGAATTATAGTCCATAATTTGATGTATTTAAATAAAAGATTGCTTTATGTATATATACGATATATTTTATAAAAGGTTTCAAAACAACTGTTTTTGACAAAGGTGAACTCTGAAATTGTTGCTTCATTATGCTCATCACTGCCTCTCGTTAAATTCTACATCAGTTCTGTTGCCTTGGCTTTCAAATTTATTAACCGGTGTTTCGCAGATGCTAATAGCCTGATTATAAGACATAAAGCAAAACTGAAAAACACAAGCAAATAATCGGTAATATGCAGAATAATAACATTTTATATACAGATATCCAATTTTAACAGAAATAACAACTTTGGAAACTTAACCGTAGTTCATTCAAATTAAATAAGTTATAGGATGTAAATATTCTGAATTCAAATTTTAATTACGACATTTACAGGAATTTTGAAGTAAAATTATTTACTTTGAAAGACCTGTATTTATACAACCCGTTTTATTTGACTTTAGGTGCAGGATGTTTATTAAAGTTATCAAAGAAGCCAAGAATTAGAGCAACAAATAATATTTTAAATTCGCAAGGTAATATCATTTATAAAAACGTGTTTTTTCAAATAGGAATGAGAATTCATTTTAAATCCCATTAAAAAATTCTGTAATATCCGAAAATATCAGTTAAAAGTAAGTTTGTTGCATTGCTCAATCGTATCATTGTTAATTTTAACAATTCAACAATTCAGCAATGTAACAATGTTTTGTTTTTTATTATTTCCAGACATTAATCGGCTTTTTTGTCCACATAAAAATCAATACTAATATCGAAATATTTCCCTACCTTTGCAAGTTAAGTATATGTAATTTAAATTATGCAAAAATTAATCATAGCAATTAAGGAACACACAGTTTTCGGGTATGTTTTTGCAGCTTTTTTTACCAAACGAAAGAATAAACATTTTATTGAGATTACCGAAAATGTATCTTTAATGCATTCCGAAAATCAATCTGATAAGTTTAATAAACAAGAAAAAGCAATTATAAAAACCATTGACAGTTATTCTGATCAAAATCTGACCAAAATTTTCGGGAAAAAGAAAAAAACACAAGATTTTCTTAAAACTGTTTCAAAAGATGATATCCAAAAAAGAATCAGACCCTTTATTGAAAAACGCCTGTATTCCGTTATTGAGAAACTTAAAGAATACGATATTGATTTATATATTAAAAAAGATAAATTTAATACATTACATAATGAAGATAATATAGCATTATTTAAAGAGCCGGCTTCTACCGTATTTAATATTGAAAAAGAAGAAAACGGAACAAAGTATTATTTATCAATTAAACATAAGGGTATAAAAATCAATTTAAACGGAAAGAAAGGATTAATTATAAGCAATGAGCCTTGCAGTTTGTTATTAGATAATAATTTGTATTTATTTGAAGATATTGACGGAAAAAAACTTCTTCCTTTTTTTGAAAAGACTCATATTTTTGTGCCGAAATCTGCGGAAAAAAAATGGTTTGAAGCTTTTGCCGTAAAAGCTATAAAAAAATATGAGGTTAATGCCGTAGGATTTTCTATAGAGGAAAAATCATTTTCGTCTAAAGCCAAATTAGTTCTTGAAAAAGATTGGAAAGGGGAATATACTTTTGTGCTTTATTTTCAATACGGGAATGATGTGTACAGTGCCGGAAAAAAACTCGAAACGAAATTGGATTTTGATGAAGCGAATTTCATTTTTGTGAAGAGTATCAGAAATAAAGCATGGGAAAATAAAATTGTTAAGCATATATCGGACACAGGATTAATAAGTCAGCTTGATAATAATTATAAACTTACTAAAAACGGACTTGAAAAAAAAGAACAGAGATATAAAACAATTGCATGGATAAGGAAAAATATAAAGAAAATTACAAATGCCGGAATTCAATTTGAACAAAATCTTTATAAGCGTGAATATTTTACCCAAGATATATCTTTAGATATTAAGACAGAACAAAAAAAAGATTGGTTCGATATATACGGAACAGTTAAGTTCGGTGAATTTGAAATTCCTTTTATTAAACTGAAAGATAATATTTTAAGTGAAAACCGTGAGTTTATTTTGCCCGATAAAACTATTGCAATTATTCCTGAAGAATGGTTTGCAAAATATTCGGAGGTGTTTATGTTTGGTGAAGAAAGTCATGATAAACTACAATTAAGAAAAATACATTTTGAAGCAATCAAAAATGCCGAAATTAAAGGTATTGATGCCGGCTTTAAAGAAAATATTAAAAAGCTGCTGCAGTTTAATGATTTTGAAGTTGAACTTCCGAAAGATATTAAGGCTGAATTAAGACCTTATCAAAAAGACGGTTTTAAATGGCTGTATTTTCTGCAACAAAATAATTTCGGCGGATGCTTGGCAGATGATATGGGTTTGGGAAAAACTGTACAAACAATCACCCTGTTACAAAAAACTCTTGAAGACAGAAAATCTAATCAAAAAAATTCGATTAAAAGCAAGTCTGATGAATCTCAATTAAGTATATTCGGGCAAACTGAAAAAGAAGTTGAGTACCAAAAAAAACCGAGTTTGATTGTTATGCCGGTATCCTTAATTCATAACTGGGAAAATGAAATTAAACGTTTTGCTCCCAAATTAAAAGTTACTAAATACAGAGGAAATAACAGGCATAAAAAGATTGAAAAATTCGGGAATTATGATGTTATTCTTGCCGGATATGCAACTGTAAGAAACGATATTGAACTTCTTCAAGAAATTGAATTATTATATGTGATATTAGATGAGAGCCAGTTTATTAAAAATTCAAATTCTAAAACCTATAAAGCTGTTTTGGAATTAGATTCTGAATATAAACTTGTTTTAACCGGCACACCTATTGAAAATTCATTATCTGATCTTTGGTCGCAAATGAATTTCATAAATAACGGGATGTTGGGTGATAAGAATTTTTTTATTCAAACTTTTCAAAACCCTGTTGAAAAGGAACATGATGAATTGCAAGGACAGAAGTTGAAGAATATAATTAATCCGTTTATTTTAAGACGTAAAAAAAGTGAAGTTGCAAAAGACTTACCGCCTTTAACAGAGCAAATTGTATACTGTGGATTAGATGATGAACAAAAATCTTTCTACGAAACCGAAAAATCGAAAATGAGAAATAAATTCATAGAGATGATTGAAACCGGGAAAAAGAAGTCATTATCGTTTGAGATTTTAAGTGCATTAAATAAATTGAGACAAATATCTAATCATCCGGTTATGATTGATGAAAAATACAAAGGTGAATCGGGTAAGTATAACGAAATATTAAGAAGTATTGAAAGTTTAACTTCTGAAAATCATAAAGTTTTAATTTTCTCATCTTTTGTAAAGCATCTGAATTTATTTGCGAAATATTTTGATAATGAAAATATAAAATATTCAATGTTAACCGGAAAAACGAAGAATAGGGAAGAAGTAATATCTGAATTCCAGAGTGTTAATGAAAATAAGATATTTTTAATTTCAATAAAAGCAGGCGGAACCGGTTTGAATTTAACAGAAGCTGATTATGTTTTTATAATTGATCCTTGGTGGAATCCTGCCGTTGAAAAACAAGCCGTAAACCGTGCTCATCGTATAGGACAAGATAAAAAAGTAATGGTTTACAGGTATATAAGTAAAAATACAATTGAAGAAAAGATTCTTAAACTTCAAGAGAAAAAAACTCAATTGGCAGAAA
>JAUVIG010000550.1 GCA_030592825.1 Chlorobiota bacterium
AATTACTTGAAGTAAGCCCTTTGGCTTGATTAATAGAGCTTACCGGATGCCTGATTTCTTAATGAAATAAAATTTACCGCTGAATTATTAGCTTTGTTTACAATTTTTTAACACTTTTGCTGTTTATAAAGTGTAAAAATATTTTAATGAAGAAGACAGCCATAATTATTCTTATATTATTGTCGGGATTTGTATCCGTTTTTGCACAAAAGTGGAACAAAGTTCAGAATAGAAGATTTCTTGATCAAAAAAAAATACATTTTGGTTTTACTGTAGGAATAAATACTTCAGATTTTTATATCAGAAATTCTGATACATTTTTTGATACAGCTGTAATAAAAGAAGTTTACAGTATTGAAAATGGTCAAAACCCCGGATTTCATCTGGGTCCGATATCAAATGTCAGACTCGGAAAGTATTTTGATATCCGATTATTAATAAACCTTTCGTTTACACAAAGGAATTTAGAATATATAAGATTGAGAGAAAATCAAAATGGTGATGAATATTTCAGTACGCACACTATGAAGCTATCCTCAACATTTCTTGAATTTCCCTTATTATTGAAGTATAAATCAAAACGAATAAATAATTACAGGATGTATTTAATAGGAGGTATAAGTCCGAGATTAGACCTTGCTGCAAAGAAAAAAATTCCGGAAGAACTACAGCCTATGATACGCTTGCAACAACCGGATATTTACGGAGAGTTTGGTTCGGGCATTGACTTTTACTTGCCTTATTTTAAATTTTCTACTGAGATAAAAATGGGTGTCGGTATAAACAATATGGCAGTTCCTGATAATTCGGAATTCACGGGTGCAATGAAATATCTTAGATCAAAAATATTTATGATCTCTTTTCATTTTGAGGGGTAAATATTGTTCTGCTGTTATTTTACCGATTACTAATTATTTAGGTTATAGCATGAATTTAGTGGAATATTTACGAATGCTAAAATGATTAAATGCGAAAATGCTATAATAACAAAAGGTCATAGATATAAAATCACACTTTGGTATCATTAGCCCTATTGTCTGTTTTTTTATTATTAAAGCATTCAATCATTATCGCATTTCCTGTCTGCCGACTAGGCCGGAATCATTAAAATCAGTTAGATAACTCTATTTATAATAAGATATTTCCGATAAATTCATGGTATAATATAATAATATATACAACCTTCAGGGTAATTGTTAACTTTGAAGGTTTTTTATTTAAAATTAATTATGCAAAAAGTTATTAATATATCAATTTCACCTAAAAGGGCATCCGATGAAAAATATTATAAAGTTGATGCTGCCGAATATCTCAATATTAAAGTTGAAAAAATTACAGGTATTGAAATTTTAAAAAAATCAATTGATGCCCGAAAAAAGTTTATTAAAGTTAATCTGCAACTGCATGTTTGGTGGGGAGAAATATTTACAAAAGAAGACGAATTCAGATTAAAGTTAAATAATGTTTCTGCCAAGCCGGAAGTTATTGTTGTAGGTGCCGGACCGGCCGGACTGTTTGCTGCATTAAAGTTAATTGAGAATAATTTAAAACCTGTTATTTTTGAAAGAGGTAAAGATGTAGGTGCAAGAAAAAAAGACATACAAATTTTAAATACAAATAAAGGAGTTAATCCTGATTCAAATTATTGTTTCGGTGAAGGCGGTGCCGGAACTTTTTCCGATGGTAAACTTTATACACGTTCAAAAAAACGTGGTGATGTTAAGCGAATTTTAGATATATTTAAATACCACGGAGCAAGCAATGATATTCTTTCTGATGCACACCCGCATATCGGTACGAATAAATTGCCCGGAATTATTGTAAAGATAAGAGAGACTATTGAAGAAGCCGGCGGTGAAATTCATTTTAATTCTCGAGTTGAAGATTTCATTATTAAAGAAGACACTATAAAAGGTATTATTACTCAACATGGTGATAAAGTACTCGGAAAAGCAGTAATTTTGGCAACAGGACATTCTGCAAGGGATATTTTTGAGTTACTGCATAAGAAGAATATATTGATTGAAGCCAAACCCTTTGCAATGGGTGTGCGAGTTGAGCATCCTCAAGACCTGATTGACAGCATTCAATACAGTTGCAAAATCAGAAGCAATTATTTGCCGCCGGCAAGCTACAGTTTAGTTTCACAAATAGAGGGCAGGGGAGTGTACTCTTTTTGCATGTGCCCCGGAGGTTTTATTGTCCCTGCCGTTACGGCACCTAACGAGATTGTTGTTAACGGTATGTCGCCCTCAAGACGAAATTCAAAGTTTGCCAATTCAGGAATTGTTGTTGAGATTAAAGTTGAAGATTTTCCCGAATATGAGAAATACGGAGTTCTTGCCGGATTAAAATTCCAACAAAGTTTAGAGCAAACGGCATTTTTAAACGGCGGTAACGGTCTTATTGCTCCTGCACAACGCCTGCACGACTTTGTAAACGGAAAATTATCACCTGCTTTACCTGAAACATCTTATAATCCCGGAATACTGTCTTCGCCTTTGCATTTTTGGTTACCGGAACATATCAGCAAACGTTTACGCAAAGGTTTTAAATATTTCGGAAAACGAATGCGAGGATACCTAACAAATGAAGCTGTTGTTCTCGGTGTAGAAACCGGAACATCATCACCTGTACGAATACCGAGAGATAAAGAAACCTTACAACATCCGCAAATTAAAAATTTATACCCTTGTGGTGAAGGTGCAGGCTATTCCGGCGGTATTATATCTTCTGCTGTTGATGGTGAGAGATGTGCGGGGAATGTATTTACAGACTTGCAGTAATTTTTTTATGTATATTATTATCGGTTCTGAACGGTTAACAATAAATATTTTTTGTAAAT
>JAUVIG010000551.1 GCA_030592825.1 Chlorobiota bacterium
ACTTTATTAACAATTTTTGTTAATAAGTTTCTTCTTTTGATTTTCTGTACAAAACTACTTCCTTTTTATTGAAAATTTTCTTCCTATAAAAATTTTAAAAATATTTGTAGCATAATTTACTCCCATATTTTTTTCTTTATTCGATGACGTATAATTGTCATTTACAAACAAAAATCCATAGTAATATTTATTGCTGTTATAACCAAGTGACAGCCTTGCAAGAGATTTGCTTTCAACTTTAACAGGATTAAAATGTGTTTTATTTCTATCTGTTGTTCCTGCAGACGCGCCAATTGCAAAACCCGGCACAAATGAGAGTGTTACAAAATAATTTGTTTTAATGACAAAAGTATAAATATAACCAACAGAAATGCCAAAATTTAAAGTAGTTGCCGAGACCAAATGCAAATTTTCATTAAATATTTTCGACGAGTAAGCAGGAACAATATCATAATCGGCTCGCATTGCAAATAATGAAGCAAAAGTGCCAAGCAAGAAAGAACCGGCACTCTTCTTTTGCCATTCATTTTGTATAAAAGACGCTTTATAAGAAAATTTTTTATTATTAAACGAATATGTTAAATCAGCTCCAAGTGTTGCTGTTTGTATATCCGAACGTTGCGGGTAAAGATTATCCGATTGCCAGTTATCAAATATATCTTTCGGATTTTTTATATAAAAACCTTTGTATATCTGAAAATTTGCATCTATAATTATTTTTCTTGTATAAACATGTGTTTGAACATCAAATTTTTTCGTCTTACCGTATATTGCATTATCATTGTTAAACCACGGAATATTAAATGCCAAATTTAATCCAAACCATTTATAATTAAATCCAAAACCGAGATTTAAAGCTTCGTTTGGGTTATATAATAATTTTGATTTGTTTTCGTCGTCAAAAAGCCCAAATGAAGCGGTTTTGCTTACTCCCAAAAATTTTATTGCCAACATTTTTTTATGGCTGACATAGTAATTTGTATCTGATTTTGATTTGTATAAAAAATTTGCTGCCGAAGATTGAAAAGTATTTCCCAAAAAGATTATTGTAAATATGATAAAAATAGTTTTTTTCACTGAACCGGAATTTTTTAAATTATCGTTTAAAGATAAAATAATTTTTTAATATAATCTAAATGCTTATGATTTTGAAAATCACAAAAGTCCGGTTATTATCAACCAATCGTTATATATTTAAAAATGAAATCTTTCATTTAAAGAAGACCTGCCGGATTTTAAAAATCCGGCAGGTCTGGGTTGATAACAGCCAAAAGGCTTAAATATTAATAACTTTGGGCGATGCCCCAAGATAAAAGCACCCACGACACCCCTCAGCATGAAAGGCTGAAACAAAATTATGTTTAGACTTTAGGATTACAAATCCTAAAGTGCAGAATATAAAAAATAAATTTCGGAAGTTGACGTAGAGACGCAATGCATTGCATCTCTACTCAACAAATTTAAAAAAATTTATCGTTTATGACTTTTACTTTATGCCTAATTTCTTAGCAATATCTTTTGGTAAAGCATCTTTGTGAACAATAATTGACATTGTTTTATATCTTACGAAAGATTCTGAAGCGTAGAAAAAGCCGTTATAATCATTATAAGAAGTTCCCCAAGAATTTTTTACATAATAATATTTTGTTCCGTTTTGGTCTTCAGCTATTCCTGCTATTTGCATACCATGATCATCAGTTGTTTCGTAATCATCAAACGCCTTTTGTCTAATATCCTGAGTAATAACTTTTTCCTTCCCTGGTTTATCAAATTGATACAATTGTGCATTTTTTTCTTTTTTTGTTAATTTTTCCCATTTTTCTCTTTCATTATCAGACATGTTTGCAATATCTTTTTCAGGAACAACAGCTACACCATTTTTGGATGAAAAACCTTTTTCACTTACATCAGTAGCCCAACCAACAGAATATCCGTTGTTAACAGCGTTATCAACAACTTTCTCTAACTCATCAAGGGGTAAGTTGTAAAAACTTTGATATGACCAATTATCAGGAACTTCAAGAATAAATGGTTTATAAAACGGATGATGTGAATAGGAAGTAATATAAACATAATCATCAGGATTAATACCTACAACTTTTTCAGCAAAAGTTTTTGGAGTATATTCTTTTCCTTTATAAGTAAACGTTTTTGGAAGCTCCCCAAGATAAGCATCTAATATACCATCGAAGCCGTTATGCCATGCTGTTGATAATTTTTTATTTTTATTTTTAATAACACCGTCAACATAATCTTTCAACACTTCATCCATTTCGCCATGAACATGTTTGTCTTGTCCATAATTTAGTCCTGAATAAATGCTTTCAGGAACTATTCCGTATTTTAAAATTACATCAATAGGATCGTTAACTGCACCGCCGCCACCAAAATTAAACTTTCCGTGCATGCGAACATCCTTTACGGCTTTGTCGGAATAAACATGATAAACAACAAACATCTCAGACAAATCAACAGAATCTTTCCCGAGTCTTAACATTTCTGATTCAATAAATGACAATGTTGAAAAACTCCAACATGTACCGGATCGAGATTGATTTTTAGCAGATGTGGTTTTTACTTGTTTTACCATTGTAAATTTATAACCTTCCGGCTTTGTTGTGTCTGCTTTTTCTTCTTGTGCTGCTGCATTTAAAATTAGAATGCTGACAAACAACAAAGAAATTAATTTTTTTAAGTTAAACTTTTTCATAGTAAATAAAATTTTAGGTTTAATAAATAATTCTTTCTTATATAATTATTTTTATTTTTAAATAATTAAAGTTTCGGACTTCATAAACGCTTATTTATCAACAATATAATGTTGATAAAAAG
>JAUVIG010000439.1 GCA_030592825.1 Chlorobiota bacterium
ATTCTTTTTAAAGCTCAAACCGTCAAATTTTAAAGAGAACATCGGAAGTTCAATTAATTGCATAACAGAAAAAAACAAAACAGATATAACATATAACCAAAAATTGGTTAAAATATATACTTGGAGTCCGATAATTGCAAGAACAAATTTAAAATGTACTGCATCCATCCAATCCTTAAGAATAATTAATTTATAAGGATCATATACATCTAACAATGGCAATGAGGCAAAAAAGACGGCAGAAGCAGGTATTGCCAGTCCTAAAAAATAATTTTTTTGACGATCATCAACATTGAATTTTGCCAATCTTAATGCACCTGCAACAACCAATAATATCGGTGATAATAAAATTAAAATATCTGTATAAGGTAAATCTGCCGTAAAAACTTTAATTTCCATAGCAGTTTTCAACATTTGAAATATAATAACGGCAGGTGCAACACCAAAACTGACAAGATCAGCCAAAGAATCAAGGTTTTTCCCTATCTCTGAAAAAGATTTTGTTAATCGGGCAACAAAACCGTCTAAAAAATCAAAAAAAACAGAAATAAATACGAAAATTGAAGCTAAATATAATTTCTCCGGACTAAGCTCAAATGCATAAAATACCGCAAAAGATCCTGAAACCAAATTCATTAATGTGAACAAATTCGGCAAAGTAAAATATGTTAATTTTTTATCCATAACTATTATATTTTTTAAAAAGGCAATATGTTTGCACTTTTTTAGTTTTAATTTTATGTTTGGTAAAAATATCTTAAATTTTGTGAAATGCCAAAAATATTAATACTGTTTTTTTTGTTTTCATTTCATTTTTCAATATCTCAGGTAAGAATTTACAGCAATGAATTCTTATCTGTAGGAATAGGTGCAAGAGCATTAGCCATGGCTAACTCTGTTACAGCATCAGTAAATGATGCAAGTTCCGGTTATTGGAATCCGGCAGCTTTAAGTTCTCAAGTTAATAAATATGAAATATCAGCAATGCATTCTGAATATTTTGCAGGTATTGCTAATTTTGATTATGTTGGTGCATCATACAGAACAAATGATTCTGCGGTATTGGGTGCAACAATTATTCGATTCGGTGTTGATAATATACCAAATACACTTGAATTAATTGATGAAAACGGTAATGTTGATTACAGCAGAATAAGCATGTTTTCAGTTGCCGATTACGCCTTTCTTCTCTCCTACTCAAAAAAAACAAAGATACCCGGATTATCATACGGTGCAAATGCAAAAATTATATACAGAAATCTTGGAGAATTTGCCTATGCATTCGGATTTGGGTTTGATGCAGCATTAAGTTATAAAAAAAACAAATGGTTGTTTGGTGTCAATATAAAAGATATAACAACAACATTTAATGCTTGGTTTTATAATACCGAAAATTTAGAAGATGTCTTTATCGAAACAGGTAATGAAATTCCGCAAAATAGTATTGAAATTACAGCACCAAAATTACTGACAGGTATCGGCAGAAAGTTTAATATAAATGAAAAAATCAGTTTATTGTCGGAAATTGGTGCATACATCAGCTTCGACGGACAAAAACATGTTTTAATATCAAGCAAAGCATTTAATCTTGACCCACACGTAGGTATTGAATTGGATTATAAAAACTTAATCTTTTTTAGAGCCGGTGCAGGAAATTACGCTTTAATTACCGATTTCGACAAAAAATCATTTAATTTTCAACCCGGCATAGGAATCGGTCTCAATATCTTTAAGCTTAAACTTGATTATGCCCTTACAGATATCGGTGATCAATCAATTGCTCTCTATTCAAATATATTTTCTTTAAGTTATTCATTTAACAACTTCAAAAGAAAATATAAAAATTAGTAACATTTATAAGCTTTAATCGTTTAATTTCAAATAAAATAATTCTTTATAAAAGGATATTTTTCAGAATAAAATTTTAATTTTGCGCCATGTTTAAGAATAAGTTGATTTTCATACCAATAAGTATCCTTGTAGTTACTCTTTTTCAATCTTGTAGTTTTAATACATCTAAAAAAATACAAGACCCCAAAAAAAAATATGCTAAAGCCATGGATTATTATGAAGAAGGGAAATATGCAAAAACACAAATATTGCTTGAAGATATCATTCTTTCTTTAAGAATGACAACAGAAGGAAAAGATGCGTTAATTAAATATGCTGATTCTTATTATAATATGAAAGACTACATTTTGGCCGGATATTATTTCAGAAAATATGTTGAAGATTATCCGAAAGAAGAAAATGCCGAAATATCTCAATTTATGAGTGCAAAATGTTATTATTTAGATGCACCTAAACCAAAATTAGATCAACAAGCAACACTAACCGCACTTCAAGAATTTGAATTATTTATCACAAAATATCCCGAAAGCCAAAAAATTAGCGAATGTAATGAATACGTTGATAGACTTAGAGATAAACTTGAAGTAAAATCATATGAAAATGCAAAATTGTATTATGATATAGAATATTATAATGCGGCTACAATAGCTTTCAAAAACAATTTAAGAGATTTTCCGGATACAAAATTCAAAGAAGAAATTCTTTATTATATCACACTTTCAAAATATGAATATGCAAAAAACAGTATTAAATCAAAACAAGCTGAAAGATACGAAGATGTGATAAAGGCATATGACAAATTAGTTGAAAAGTATCCTGAATCAAAATACATAAAAGAAGTAAAAAACATATATTCTGAATCAAAAAAAAATATAACCAAATCAGAAAATAAAACAAAGTAAAACAACATCTGATATTAAGAAGAATTTAAAAAAGCAAAAAAAAATGGATTATAAAAAGACAAATGCACCTGATACAACTATTACAAGAGACTTCCCTGAACTTGAGGAACAAACAGGTAACATATATGAATCTATCACAATTATCAGCAAAAGATCAAAACAAATTCAAAAAGAAATAAAAGAAGAATTGGATAAAAAACTAAAAGAATTTGCCTCATATACTGATAATTTAGAAGAAATATTTGAGAACAGAGAACAAATTGAGATATCAAAATTCTATGAAAGGCTTCCTAAACCGACACTAATAGCAATAAAAGAATTCTTAGACAAAAAAGTTTATTTCAGAAATCCTGTCGAAGATGAAGATGATGAATAAATTAGCTTTTTCTTAATATATTGATATTAACATGAATTTAATGTAAAATAACAGTAGAACCTTATTAATGAAGGGGAAAAAAATAATTATCGGAGTAACCGGAGGAATAGCTGCTTATAAAGTGGATATTCTTGTAAGACTATTAGTGAAAAAAGAAGCAGAAGTTCAAGTTTTAATGACGCCTTTTTCCGAAAAATTCATAACACCCTTAACACTTGCGACACTTTCTAAAAGACCTGTATTAAAGATGTTCTATAATCCGGAAAACGGTGATTGGAACAGCCACGTCAATTTGGGATTATGGGCAGATGCGATGATAATTGCGCCTGCAACTGCTAATACTATGGGCAAAGCAGCAAACGGAATTGCTGATAATTTACTGCTTACATCATATCTGTCTGCAAAATGTCCCGTTTTTTGGGCTCCTGCCATGGATTTAGATATGTTTCAGCATCCGGCAGTTCAAGCAAATATTTC
>JAUVIG010000010.1 GCA_030592825.1 Chlorobiota bacterium
GGAGGTTCTCTCGGAGGAGGTAATATGTTTCAGGCAAATCAAGCTTTTTCTCAATTGTCAAGTAAATTGGCTCCGTACGTTATGGGAATTGAAGGATATGGTGCATATTTCGGAGTATTAGTTGCGATTTTTGTAGGTATTGTTGTGATTGGCGGTATTAAAAGTATAGCAAACGTTACAGAAAAAATTGTTCCGTTTATGGCAGTATTATATGTGACTACTGCACTTATTATTATTGGTGTTAATATTACTGATACCGGCAGTGCATTTAAGCTGATCTTTGATGGCGCTTTTGCTGCCGATGCTATGAAAGGCGGTTTAATAGGTGTATTGATAGTTGGTTTTCAACGTGCTGCATTCTCAAATGAAGCCGGGGTTGGTTCTGCTTCTATTGCACACGCTGCCGTAAAAACAGATCGACCGGTTAGTGAAGGATTTGTAGCACTTCTCGGACCCTTTATTGACACTGTTATAATTTGTACGATGACAGCACTTGTAATTATTTTTACAGGTTATTATGATCCTGCTGTCGGCGGTGGATTTGCCGGTGTGGAATTGACTTCAAAAGCATTTGAGAGTGTATTCCCTTGGTTCTCATGGATATTGGTTATAGCAGTATTGCTTTTTGCTTTTTCTACAATGATTTCTTGGTCTTATTACGGACTAAACGGTTTCAAATATTTATTCGGAAAATGGTTCGGATTCAGAAAAGTTACTAAAAACTTATATTTAAGTTAATTGGTTTATTATTTCATATTTTTGATTTTTATTATAATAGGTTCTGCATCAATTCTTGGAGCAGTTGTAGATTTTTCTGATTTTATGATATTGAGCATGGCATTTCCGAATGTTCTGGGATTAATTATACTGGCACCCGAAGTAAAACAAGACATGAAAAAATATATGCAAGATATTAAAGACGGTGTTATTAAGAAATTTAAGTAAACAGCAAAATTTTCCGATATCATAATGACATAGAAACATCAAAAACAGTTCATAAAAAACATGTCAAGAAAAGAACAGTTTAAGGAATATTTTATATTTACCAAAGGTGAAAGAGACGGAATACTGGTTTTAATTTTTGTGATAATTTTTGCAATTTTTGTAAATATTTATTCAGATATTTTTACAAAAAAGGATGATTACAATTTTTCAAAATTTGAAAAAGAAATTGCAGAATTTGAAAAATCATTAACTCCCAAAGAAGAAAAATACAACAAAAATTCATACTGCGATAAAAAGTATGATACACTTCAATTATTTTCTTTCAATCCGAATAATACTCCAAAAAAAGATTGGAAACTTCTCGGCTTGTCAGATAAACAAATTAAAACAATTAATAACTGGCAAAGCAAAGGCGGAAAGTTTAAATACAAAAATGATTTTAAAAGAATTTACGGAATTTCGGAAACTCAATATCAAAAATTATATCCGTACATTGATTTACCCGAAAAGAAGAACTATGTCCAAAATTTTGATTATGGCAGTTATGATAAAAATTACAAAAAAGATAAATCAGAATATACAATTCCGGATGTAGAGCAATATTTTGAATTTAACCCAAATGAAATTTCCGATACTGAATGGCAACAACTCGGCTTCTCACAAAAACAAACAGCGATAATTAGGAATTATTTGAACAAAGGACGCAAGTTCTACAAAAAAGAAGACATTAAAAAGATATACGGAATTAAAGATTTTCAATATGAAAGAATTAAGGATTATATAAAGTTACCTGCAAAAAAAGATAAAACTGAAAGCCGGGAAAAAGAAATCAAATCTAATTCAAAAGTTGATATAAATAACTTATCAGCAGAAGAAATGAAAGAACTCGGCAAGTTTTGGCAATATAATGCAACACGAATTGTAAAATACAGAAATCTGCTCGGAGGATACTGTAAAAAGGAGCAACTTCTCGAAGTTTACGGTATGAAAAGAGAATATTATCTTAAAGTTGCAGATGATATTATTATTGATAAATCAAAATTAGAAAAAATAAACATAAATTTTGCCGAAGTTTCAGAACTCGGCAGGCATCCGTATATTTCTTACGAAGAAGCTAAAAAAATTCTTAAATACAGAAATAAAAACGGAGCATTTAAACAACTTAATGACTTAATCAGCAAAGAAATAATTTCCAAAAGTTTGTATAACAAAATTAGTCCTTATTTAAAAGTAAAATAAATCTATAATATTATTATCCGGTGAAACTTGAAATTTATTAAAAATGAATTATAAAAACAACAATTATTAATATTATTGCATTTATTATATTGCTTTATTTTGTTTAATTTTATTAAATTTACACATTGGTTTGTAATATCAGCTTTAAATTAATTAACAATCTGAATTAAATATTATAAAATGAATTTTGACCTTTCAGAAGAACAGAAATTAATAAGACAAACTGTAAAAGATTTTGCAGAAAGAGAAATTAAACCGGTTGCAAAAGAATTAGATGAAAAAGGAGAATTTTCAATTGATCTTACCAAAAAAATGGGAGAATTGGGACTTTTCGGAATGTGTCTGCCTGAAAAATACGGCGGACAAGACCTTGATACACTGTCATACATAATTGCCGTAGAAGAACTGGCAAGAGTTGACAGTTCCCAAGCAGCAACACTTGCTGCCCATAATTCTTTGGGAATAGGTCCCATATATTATTTCGGAACAGAAGAACAAAAACAAAAATATTTACCAAAATTATGCAACGGAGAAAACCTATGGGCATTCGGATTAACAGAACCTGATGCCGGTTCAGATTCCAGAGCAACAAAAACTACCGCAAAGTTATCCGCAGGAGAATGGATAATAAACGGTTCAAAGATATTTATTACTAACGGTGCTTCTGAATTAGCAGCGGGAGCAACCGTGCAAGCTGTATCAGAAGTTAAAGAAAAAAAAAAAATATTTACTACAATATTAGTCGAAAGAGGTACCAAAGGATTTGAACAAATTCCAATGCATGATAAAATGATGTGGAGAGCATCAGATACAGCTGAATTGTATTTTGATAATTGTAAAGTCCCTGAAGAAAACATTTTGGGAAGTAAAGGAGAAGGTTCAAAAATTATGCTCAGCACATTGGATAACGGAAGATTATCCATTGCAGCAATGGGATTGGGTTTAGCTCAAGGTGCTTTTGAAATGGCTGTTCAATATTCAAAAGAAAGACATCAGTTTGGAAGACCGATTCACAAATTTCAAGCAATTTCTTTCAGATTGGCTGATATGGCTACAAAAGTTGAGTTAGCCGGAAATTTATTATATAAAGCATGTTGGTTAAAAGACAATAATAAACCTTTTGGTTTAGAAGCAGCTATGTCAAAATTGTATTGTTCTGAAATTGCAAAAGAAGTAGCGGATGATGCTGTTCAAATTCACGGAGGTTACGGTTTAATGAAAGATTATCCGATTGAAAGATTTTACAGAGACCAAAGACTGTTACAAATAGGAGAAGGGACATCTGAAATACAAAAACTTGTTATTTCCAGAAAAATTTTACAATAATTTATATTAAAATAGTTGTTTTTTACAAATAATTTTTTTATATTTATACTAATTACTACTTTTGCCGTTCAAATTTTTTCTACTATTTAAAAAAGGAGTTTTTTATGATCAAAATACCCGTTAAAGAAGGAGAAAGCATCGAAAGAGCTTTGAAAAGATTAAAGAGAAAAACTGACAGAACAGGTGTCATTAAAGAGATTCGAACAAGAAAAGCATATCTGAAACCCTCTGTCATAAAACGCCAACAACTTATTAAAGCAAAGTATGTTGAGCAACTCAGAAGAGAAGAAAACGAATAGTATTATTTGATCTTTATTTTACTTTTCCGAAGAAAATATCTTCGGAGAAGTTTTAGATATAAAAGATTGATGTTTATCGAAGTAAATAATCGGTATTTTTAGGTTTATATATTTGTTTTTCGTTCTGCATTTTATTAAATTTACAGTTATTTCATTCAAATTATATTTAAGTTTGGATTAATGCATAGGAAGAAATTCTTAAAATATTTGGAATTCCAAAGAAAATATTCACTCCATACAATTAATTCCTATGCCTGCGATATTGAACAATTTCAATGCTTTTGTACAGAAAATAAATTTATTTTATCTGAAGATGAAATAGTATCTGATTATAAAGTATTAAGAAAATGGATTGCTGTGCTTTCTTCTGATAATATATCTTCAAGAACAATAAACCGTAAATTGTCTTCATTAAAAACGTATTATAATTTTTTAATCAGAGAGGGTTTAATACAAAATAATCCTGTATCAAAAATAATCCGGCCGAAAACAAAAAAAAATATTCCTGAATTTATCAGTAATGATAATATAAATCTTTTGCTTGATTCAGATATTTTTTCTGATGATTTTGAAGGCATCAGAGACAGGTTGATAATCGAACTGTTATATTGTACAGGTATCAGAAGAGCAGAACTCATTGGATTAAGAATAAAAGACCTTGATTTTGATAATAATACAATAAAAATTACAGGCAAAAGAAATAAACAAAGAATAATACCTTATCCTAAAACTTTAAATAATCTATTGAAAGAATATTTAATAAAAAAAGAAGAAATAAATACCGATTCAGAGCATTTGTTATTAACAAATTCAGGAAAGCAAATTTATCCGAAACTGGTTTACAGGGTTGTAAACAAATATATTTCATATTTTTCATCCGTTAAGAAAAAAAGTCCTCATTTTTTGAGACATACTTTTGCTACACATTTATTAAATAACGGAGCAGACATCAATGCAGTTAAAGAGTTATTAGGACACGCAAATTTATCTGCTACACAAATATACACACACAATACATTTGAGAAGTTAAATAAAGTATATAAACAAGCTCATCCCAGAGCAAAAAAAAATAAATAACTATGGATATAAACGTAAAAGCTACAAATTTCGATGCAGACAAAAAATTAATAGAGTTTGTCAATGGTAAAGTAAATAAATTAGATAAATATTTTGACGGAATTATACGATCCGAAGTCGTTTTGAATTTTAATAGATCAAAAAAGAAATTTACTGATAACAAAGAAGCAAAAATTAAAATTGAAATACCCGGTAACGATTTGTATGCAGAAAAAGAAGCAACATCTTTTGAAGAAGCTGTTGATTTGACTGTAGATGCATTAGAAAAACAAGTTAAGAAATATAAAAGCAAAATGAGGCCTCAATAAAAAGATAAAAAACTTTAAAAAACATTTTGTTTAGTAAATTTATATTTTATACATTTGCAACCCGATTTTTGAGACGTAAAAATCATGATAGTTCTTTAAGGAAATAGTTTATCTCTAAATTAAGTGTTGCCGATATAGCTCAGTTGGCCAGAGCAGCTGATTTGTAATCAGCCGGTCGGCGGTTCGAATCCGTCTATCGGCTCTTTTTTTTGATAACAGGGGGGATTCCGGAGCGGTCAAACGGGGCAGACTGTAAATCTGTTGGCATAGCCTTCGGAGGTTCGAATCCTCCTCCCCCCACAAATCAAAAAAGAGATTTTTAAAAAAGCGGGAGTAGCTCAGTTGGTAGAGCGGCAGCCTTCCAAGCTGCAGGTCGCGGGTTCGAGCCTCGTCTTCCGCTCTTTTTTGAAAGCCGATGTAGCTCAGGGGTAGAGCGTTTCCTTGGTAAGGAAGAGGTCATGAGTTCAATTCTCATCATCGGCTCATTTTTTGTGAAAGAATTTTTCATTCACTTTATATTAAAATAATTTAATCATGGCTAAAGAAAAATTTGACAGGACGAAACCACACGTAAATATTGGTACAATCGGTCACGTTGACCACGGAAAAACTACTTTGACTGCTGCTATTACAATGGTGCTCAATAAAAAAGGATTATGTGACATTAAAGATTTTGATTCAATTGATAATGCTCCTGAAGAAAAAGAAAGAGGTATTACAATTAATACTGCTCACGTAGAATATGAAACAGAAAAAAGACATTATGCACACGTTGACTGTCCCGGACATGCTGACTATGTTAAGAATATGGTAACAGGTGCTGCTCAAATGGACGGTGCAATTATCGTTGTTGCAGGTACTGACGGCCCTATGCCTCAAACTCGCGAACACATACTTTTAGCTCGTCAAGTAAATGTTCCTCAACTCGTTGTATTTATCAATAAAGTTGATATGGTTGACGATGACGAACTTCTTGAGTTAGTTGAAATGGAAATGAGAGAGCTTCTTGAATTCTATAAATATGACGGTGACAATACGCCTGTTATTCTTGGTTCTGCACTTGGAGCATTAAATGGTGAAGAAAAGTGGGAAGATAAAGTAATGGAGCTTATGGATGCTGTTGATACATGGATTCCGCTTCCTCCCAGAGATGTAGATAAAGACTTCTTAATGCCTGTTGAAGATGTATTCTCAATTACAGGTAGAGGTACAGTTGCAACCGGAAGAATTGAAGCAGGTCTTATTCACACAGGTGATGAAGTTCAAATTATCGGTCTTGGTGCTGAAAAAATGAAATCCGTTGTAACAGGTGTTGAAATGTTCCGTAAAATTCTTGATGACGGTCAAGCAGGTGATAATGTCGGTTTACTTCTTAGAGGTGTTAAAAAAGAAGAAATTTCAAGAGGAATGGTTATTTGTAAACCAAATTCAGTTACTCCTCATACAAAATTTAAAGCAGAGGTTTACGTATTGAAAAAAGAAGAAGGCGGACGTCATACACCGTTCCATAATAACTACAGACCTCAATTTTATTTGAGAACTCTGGATGTAACAGGTGAAATTATGTTGCCGGAAGGAACAGAAATGGTAATGCCCGGTGATAATGTAACTATTGAAGTAAATTTGATATATCCTGTTGCTCTTGATAAAGGTTTAACTTTTGCTATTCGTGAAGGCGGCAGAACAGTTGGTGCCGGTCAAGTAGTTGAGGTAGTTAAATAATTGCTGATTAGATTTAATATTAATTCGGCAGTTTTTCAGACTGCCGAATTAATTTGTTTAACAAACGGGAGTAGCTCAGTTGGTAGAGCATCGGTCTCCAAAACCGAGTGCCGGGAGTTCGAGTCTCTCCTCCCGTGCTTAAATTTCAGTTATGAAAATTAAAGGTTATGTAAAGGAGTCATATAATGAACTCGTAAACAAAGTAACTTGGCCCGCGTGGTCAGAATTGCAGAACAGTGCAATTGTTGTAATGATAGCATCATCTATTATTGCAATGATGATATATCTGATGGATATCTTTTTCAGTTTCTTAATGGAAAATATATATAAGTTCGTTTAGAAAGATATGAGTGAAACTATAAATAATAAGGCACAATGGTATGTTCTGAGAGCAATAGGAGGTAAAGAAAAAAAAGTAAAAACCTATATTGAAAGTGAAATTGCTCGATTAAAACTTGAAGATTTTATCATTCAGGTTATCATACCAACAGAAAAAGTATATCAAGTAAGAAACGGGAAGAAGATTAGTAGAGAAAGAAACTATTTTCCCGGATATGTTTTTGTTGAGGCAATATTGGTAGGTGAGATACCACATATTCTTAAAGGTGTTCCGAATGTTATTAGTTTTTTAAGTGAAACAAAAGGAGGGGCTCCGGTTCCTTTAAGACCAAGCGAAGTTAACAGGATGTTAGGTAAAGTTGATGAATTGACAGAAAGTCAAGAATCAATATCTATTCCTTATTTTGTAGGAGAAAATGTTAAAGTTACTGACGGACCCTTTAACGGTTTTACAGGAGTTATTGAAGAGGTAAACGAAGAAAAGAAAAAGCTTAAAGTTATGGTTAAGATTTTCGGACGAAAAACTCCTCTTGAATTAAGTTTTATGCAAGTTGAAAAAGAATAGCTGTTACGTTTTATATAAATGCTTCCACATAATTAAACACTTTCAAAAAGAAAGAAAATGGCTAAAGAAGTAACAAAAGTTGTTAAGTTACAAATCAGGGGCGGTGCTGCAAACCCGTCTCCACCGGTAGGTCCGGCTCTTGGTGCAGCAGGCGTTAACATTATGGAATTCTGTAAGCAGTTTAATGCCCGTACACAAGATAAAGCAGGACAAGTAATACCTGTTGAGATTTCGGTTTACAAAGACAAGTCTTTTGAATTTGTAACAAAAACTTCTCCGGCTGCTGTCCAATTACTGCAAGCTGCTAAAATTAAGTCGGGTTCAGGTGAACCTAACAGAGATAAAGTAGCTTCTGTAACTTGGGATCAAGTCAAAAAAATTGCTGAGGATAAAATGGCAGATTTAAATGCCTTTAAAGTTGAATCAGCAATGAAAATGATTGCAGGAACAGCGAGAAGTATGGGAATTATCGTAAAAGGTGAATTCCCCGGTTAAAGATGAATTATTAAATCATCCAAACAAATGGCAAGAATTACAAAAAATGCAAAGTCAGCTTTAGAAAAAGTTGAAAAAGGTAAAAAGTACTCATTGACCGAAGCTGCAGCTTTAGTAAAAGAAATTTCTTATACTAAATTTGATTCATCTGTTGATATTAATGTAAAATTAGGTGTTGATCCAAGAAAAGCCGACCAAATGGTAAGAGGAACAGTTTCTCTTCCTCACGGTACCGGAAAAGATGTAAAAGTATTGGTTCTGTGTACACCTGACAAAGAAGAAGAAGCAAAATCAGGAGGTGCTGATTTTGTTGGATTGGATGAATATGTCGACAAGATTAAAGGCGGTTGGACGAATATTGATGTTATAGTAGCTACACCTTCTGTTATGGGTAAAGTAGGACCTTTAGGACGTATATTAGGTCCCAGAGGACTTATGCCTAACCCAAAGATAGGAACAGTTACTATGGATATCGAAAAAACGGTTAAAGAATTGAAGCAAGGTAAAATAGACTTTAAAGTAGATAAATATGGAATTATTCATTCGTCTATCGGAAAAGTTTCTTTTGATGCTTCGCAAATTGCAGATAATGCAAAAGAATTCTTAAAAACTATTTTAAAATTACGTCCGGCATCGGCTAAAGGAGGATATATGGAAACTGTCTATATGTCCGGTACAATGAGTCCGAGTATCAGAGTAGATGAAAAATCATTTGCTGTTGATAAGTAAAAATTATTTTCAAATAATCTGATTATGACACGTGAAGAAAAAAATCAGGTAATCGACAAATTAGCTGATCAAATTAACAGCTCATCTCATATTTATATTACAGATACATTAGGTTTAAATGCCGGTGATACTGTAGAATTGAGAAAACAATGTTTTAAAAATGAGGTCGAGTTAGTTGTTGCTAAAAATACCTTATTAAAAAAAGCGATTGAAAAGTCCGATAAAGACTTATCAGAATTGTTTGAAGCACTGACAGGAACAACTTCTGTTATGTTTACAGAAGTTGGAAATAAACCTGCTAAACTTATTAAAGATTTCAGGGAGAAAAAAAATCTTGAGAAACCCCTTTTAAAGGGTGCATTTGTAGAAGAAGATATTTATATTGGTAATGATCAAGTAGATAATTTGGCTTCTATTAAATCTAAAAATGAGTTAATAGCAGATGTAATAAGCTTATTACAAGCACCTGTCGTAAATGTGCTTTCAGCATTACAATCAGGAGGTAATACTCTTACGGGAATATTAAAAACTCTTGAAGAAAAGAAATAATTAAAGTAAATAAAACTAGTTTAAAATTTAATAAAATGGCAAATATTAAAGATTTTGCAGAGCAATTAGTTAATTTAACTGTAAAAGAAGTTAAAGAATTAGCAGATATTCTTAAAGATGAATATGGAATTGAACCTGCAGCTGCTCCTGTAGCTGTAGCTGTTGCCGGTGCTGCCGGTGATGGTAGTGGTGAAGAAGAAAAAACTGAATTTGATGTAATCTTAAAATCAGCAGGACCTGCTAAATTAAAAGTTGTTAAAAAAGTTAAAGAATTAACAAGCCTCGGTTTAAAAGAAGCAAAAGAAATTGTTGACAGTGCTCCTTCTGCTATTAAAGAAGGTGTATCTAAAGAAGAAGCCGAAGCTTTAAAAACAGAATTGGAAGGAGAAGGGGCTGAAGTAGAACTGAAATAACAAATAAATTTCGGTCAAGCAGGGTTTAGAGTTGAAGGATTTTAACTCTAAACCTTTTATTGTAATTAATAAACAATTATTTAATCTTTAAGCCGATGATATCTCCAACAGAAAGAATAAATTTTGCTTCAACCGGCAAAACCCTTGAATATCCTGATTTTTTAGAAGTTCAGCTAAAATCATTTCAGGAGTTTTTTCAATTAAATTCAACTCATAAAGAAAGAAAAACGGAAGGTTTATATAAAGTTTTTGAAGATAATTTTCCTATTACAGATACAAGGAATAATTTTGTTCTGGAATTTCTTGATTATAGTTTAGATCCTCCAAGATATACAACAGATGAATGTCTTGAAAGAGGTCTTTCATACAGCTTGCCTTTTAGAGCTAAATTAAAACTTTATTGTACCGATCCGGAACATGAAGATTTTGATACTGTAATACAAGATGTTTATCTTGACCAAGTTCCTTATATGACACCCAAAGGAACATTCATTATTAATGGTGCGGAAAGGGCTGTAGTTTCTCAACTTCACAGGTCTCCCGGTGTCTTTTTCAGTCAAAGCATTCATGCAAACGGAAGTAAATTATATTCAGCTCGAATTATACCTTTTAAAGGTTCTTGGATTGAATTTGCAACAGATATTAATAATGTCATGTTTGCATATATCGACAGAAAAAAGAAGCTGCCGGTAACTACACTTTTAAGAGCTATCGGATATGAAAGTGATAAAGAAATTCTTGAGATTTTTGATCTCGCTGATGAAATTAAAGTTACGAAAGCATCTTTAAAAGAATCAGTAGGTAAGAAATTAGCTGCAAGGGTTTTAAAGTCATGGATTGAAGACTTTGTAGATGAAGATACAGGTGAGGTTGTATCTATTGAAAGAAATGAAGTTATTATTGACAGGGAAACTGTTATTGAAGAAAATCATGTTAATGAAATTTTTGATTCAGGAACAAAAACTATTTTGTTACACAGGGAAACAAAAAGTCCCATTGATTATGCATTAATTTACAGTACACTTCAAAAAGATCCTTGTAACTCTGAAAAAGAAGCTGTCTTGTATATTTACAGGCAATTAAGAAGTGCTGAACCTCCGGATGAATCCACTGCAAGAGATGTTATAGAGAATTTATTCTTTTCTGATAAAAGATATGATCTCGGAGATGTAGGGCGGTATAAAATGAATAAAAAATTAAATCTTGATATACCGCAAGAAACAAGGGTTTTAACTAAAGAAGATATCATTGCAATTATTAAGTATCTTATTGAATTGATTAATTCTAAGATTGATGTTGATGATATTGACCATCTAAGTAACAGAAGGGTTAGAACTGTAGGAGAACAATTGGCAAATCAATTTGGTGTTGGCTTGGCCAGAATGGCAAGAACAATCAGGGAAAGAATGAATGTAAGAGATAATGAGGTTTTTACACCGATTGATTTGATAAATGCTAAGACCTTATCATCTGTTATTAATTCATTCTTCGGAACAAATCAGTTATCTCAATTTATGGATCAAACAAATCCATTAGCAGAGATGACTCATAAAAGAAGAATGTCTGCACTTGGACCGGGTGGTTTATCAAGAGAAAGAGCTGGATTTGAGGTAAGAGATGTTCACTATACACATTACGGAAGATTATGTCCGATTGAAACACCGGAAGGACCGAATATCGGTTTAATTTCTTCTCTTTGTGTATATGCAAAAATTAATGTTCTCGGGTTTATTGAAACTCCATACAGAAAAGTCGTTTCCGGTAAAGTTGATATTAGTAATAAAGGTGTTGTCTATTTAAGTGCTGAAGAAGAAGATAATAAAATCATAGGTCAAGCAAATTCAAACTATGATGAAAAAGGTGAATTGCAGACAGAAAGGATAAAAGCCAGATCACATGGTGATTTTCCGAATATTGAGAAGGAAAAGCTTGATTACATGGACGTTGCTCCAAATCAAATTGCATCCATTGCAGCTTCATTAATTCCATTTTTAGAACATAATGATGCGAATAGGGCTTTAATGGGTTCAAACATGATGCGACAAGCAGTACCTTTAATTACTTGTGATTCTCCTATTGTGGGTACAGGTATTGAACCAATGGTAGTACGAGACGGTCGAAACCAAATATTTGCTGAAGGTGAAGGAGTGGTTGAGTATGTTGATGCTAACGAAATTGTTATAAGATATTCGAGATCAGAAGATGAAAAATTTGTTAGTTTTGATGATGATACAGTAAGATATAATCTGCCGAAATTCAAAAAAACAAATCAAAATACTACTGTTAACTTGTTTCCTGTTGTCAGAAAAGGCGATAAAGTTACTAAAGACCAAATACTGACCGACGGTTACTCAACTGATAAAGCTGAATTAGCACTCGGAAAAAATCTTAAAGTTGCATTTATGCCTTGGAAAGGGTATAACTTTGAAGATGCAATTGTTATTTCTCAAAGAGTTGTCAGGGAAGATGTATTTACTTCTATTCATGTTGAAGAGCACTTATTGCAAGTTAGAGATACGAAAAGAGGAATGGAAGAATTAACACCGGATATCCCGAATGTAAGCGAAGAAGCAACAAGACAACTTGATGAAAACGGAATGATCAGAATAGGTGCTCATGTTAATCCCGGTGATATATTAATCGGCAAAATTACACCAAAAGGAGAATCTGATCCTTCACCTGAAGAGAAACTCTTGAGAGCAATTTTCGGCGATAAAGCCGGTGATGTAAAAGATGCTTCATTAAAAGCAACTCCATCATTAAAAGGTGTTGTTATTAATAAGAAATTATTTTCTCGTTCCTTGAAAAACAGGAAAATGAAAAATGCAGATAAACCTTTATTAGATAAGATTGAGTTTGAACTTGAAAGAGAAATATCAATTTTAACAGATAAATTAATTGATAAATTATTTGTATTAGTAAACGGAAAAACATCACAAGGAGTTCATGATTTTCTTGATACTGAAATAGTTGCAAAAGGAAAGAAATTTGCTCTCAAAAAGTTGAAAGAGATTGATTATATGACAATTTATCAGTCTGATTGGACTACTGAGCAAAAAGCAAACAGACTTATCGAACGTTTACTTCATAACTACTCAATTCGTTATAAAAAAATCCAAAGTCATTATAAACGTAAAAAATACAGCATTACTGTTGGTGATGAATTACCTATCGGTATAGTACAATTAGCAAAGGTTTATATTGCAAAGAAACGTAAGGTTAAAGTTGGAGATAAAATGGCGGGACGTCACGGTAACAAGGGTATTGTTGCCAGAATTGTCAGAGATGAGGATATGCCTTTCTTAGAAGACGGTACTCCTGTTGATATAGTTTTAAATCCGCTTGGTGTACCTTCAAGGATGAACTTGGGACAAATTTATGAAACTGTTCTCGGTTGGGCAGGTTTAAAACTAGGTGTAAAGTTCTTTACACCGATTTTTGACGGTGCTACAATTGATGACATAAATAAATATACAGATAAAGCAGGCCTTACTCGTTACGGGAAAACATATTTATATGACGGCGGAACCGGAAAACGTTTCCATCAACCTGCAACTGTCGGTGTTATTTATATGTTGAAATTAGGACATATGGTTGACGATAAAATGCATGCTCGTTCAATAGGACCGTATTCATTGATCACACAACAACCTCTCGGAGGTAAAGCTCAATTTGGAGGACAAAGATTTGGTGAAATGGAAGTTTGGGCACTTGAAGCATTTGGGGCAGCAAATATTTTACAAGAAATGCTGACTGTAAAATCTGATGATGTTATCGGAAGAGCTAAAGCATACGAATCTATTGTAAAAGGTAAAACATTGCCTAAACCGGGTGTGCCTGAATCATTCAAAGTCATTTTACATGAGTTAAGAGGCTTAGGCTTACGTATTAGTTTAGAATAATACATTTTCTTTATTTTAAAAAAAATGGTATTTAACGGAGCAAAAGCTGACTAATGTTGAGAATTGAATATAACTGCAACAATGCTTACTTTTAAAATAATAATATAAACAACAGAAATTATAGATAATATATTTGTTTATAATTTTTAATAATGACATAATAATATGGCTTTCAGACAAAAAACAAAAGCTACTATTGATTTTTCAAAAGTTGTAATTAGTTTATCTTCTCCCGAAGAAATATTAGAACGTTCAAGCGGTGAAGTTCTAAAACCCGAAACTATTAATTACAGAAAGTATAAGCCGGAAAGAGACGGATTGTTTTGTGAAAGAATTTTCGGACCTGTAAAAGATTACGAATGTCATTGCGGTAAATACAAAAGAATCAGATATAAAGGAATCGTTTGTGATCGATGTGGTGTTGAAGTAACCGAAAAAAAGGTTAGAAGAGAAAGAGTAGGACATATATCTTTGGTCGTTCCTGTTGTTCATTTGTGGTATTTCAGATCATTACCGAATAAATTGGGTTATTTGCTCGGAATACCTACAAAGAAACTTAATTCAATTATTTATTATGAGAAGTATCTTGTTGTTCAACCGGGTGTAAAACAGGAAGACGGTGTTAACTTTTTAGATTTTTTAACAGAAGAAGAATATATTGATATTCTTGAGACTTTGCCTAAAGATAATCATTTGTTGGATGATGATGATCCTAACAAATTTGTTGCAAAAATGGGTGCTGATGCAGTAGAGGATTTATTGAAAAGGATTAACCTTGATGAATTATCATACGAGTTAAAAGACAGAGCAAACAATGAAACATCTCAACAAAGAAAAAGTCAAGCATTAAAAAGGCTTCAAGTTGTTCAAGCTCTTCAAGCATCTAAAAATATTAATAAACCGGAATGGATGATTATAAAAGTTTTGCCGGTTATTCCTCCTGAATTAAGACCTTTGGTTCCGCTTGACGGGGGCAGATTTGCTACATCAGATTTAAATGATCTGTACAGAAGAGTTATCATCAGAAATAACAGATTAAAAAGACTTATTGAGATTAAAGCACCTGAAGTGATTCTTAGAAATGAAAAAAGGATGCTTCAAGAAGCAGTTGATTCATTATTTGATAATTCAAGAAAATCAAGTGCTGTTAAAACAGATGCAAACAGACCTCTTAAGTCGTTGAGTGACAGCCTTAAAGGTAAGCAGGGGCGATTTCGTCAAAACCTATTGGGTAAACGGGTTGATTATTCTGCACGTTCTGTTATTGTTGTAGGCCCGGAACTTAAATTACACGAATGCGGTTTGCCTAAAGAAATGGCTGCTGAGTTATATAAACCTTTTATCATAAGAAAATTAATAGAAAGAGGTATCGTAAAAACGGTTAAATCAGCAAAAAAGATTGTTGACAGAAGAGATGCTGTTGTTTGGGATATTCTTGAAAATATATTAAAAGGACATCCGGTATTATTAAACCGTGCACCTACATTGCATAGGCTGGGGATTCAAGCTTTTCAACCGAAACTGATCGAAGTAAAAGCAATTCAATTACACCCGCTTGTATGTACTGCTTTTAATGCTGACTTTGACGGTGACCAGATGGCAGTACATTTACCTCTCGGAAATGATGCCGTAATTGAAGCACAAATGTTGATGTTGGCATCTCATAATATACTTAATCCGGCAAACGGAGCTCCTATTACCGTACCTTCACAAGATATGGTTTTAGGATTGTATTATATTACTAAATCCAGAAGAAGTTCTGATGAAATTAAAGTGAAAGGAGAAGGCTTGTCTTTTTATTCTCCTGAAGAAGTTATTATTGCTTATAACGAAGATGCTGTTGATCTTCATGCAATAATAAAAGTTAAGGTCAATGATGAATTAATTGAAACAACTGTAGGCAGAGTAATTTTTAATAAATTAGTACCTGATGAAGTAGGTTATATTAATGAATTATTAACAAAAAAATCTTTACGAGGAATTATTGGTAATGTTCTGAAAATTTGCGGGATTTCAAAAACAGCAAAATTTCTTGATGATATTAAAGCATTAGGTTATAAAACTGCTTTTGAAGGTGGTTTATCGTTTAATTTGAGTGATGTTATCATACCTGCAACAAAATCTGAATTGCTCGAAGAAGGTTATGAGCAAGTTGAAGAAGTGATGAACAACTTTAATATGGGTTTCATTGCTAATAATGAAAGATATAATCAGATTATTGACATTTGGACACATGCTAATGCAAAATTAACCCAGCAAGTTATGAACGAGATTAGTTCTGACAAACAAGGATTTAATTCTGTTTACATGATGCTGGATTCAGGAGCAAGGGGTTCACGAGAGCAAATCAGACAGCTTTCAGGTATGAGAGGCCTGATGGCTAAACCTCAAAAATCCGGTGCAACAACCGGGCAAATTATTGAAAACCCGATTCTTTCAAACTTTAAAGAAGGATTATCTGTATTGGAATATTTTATATCTACTCACGGTGCAAGAAAAGGTTTGGCCGATACAGCACTTAAAACAGCCGATGCAGGTTATTTAACGAGAAGATTGGTTGATGTTGCTCAAGATGTAGTAATTACAGAAGAAGATTGTGGAACATTAAGAGGTTTGGCAGCAAGTACTATGATGAATAAAGATGAAGTTGTAGAGACTCTTTATGAGAAAATTCTTGGTCGAACAACTGTTCATGATATTTACCATCCGAGTGATAACAGAATAATTGTTAAAGCCGGGGAAGAAATTAATGAAGAAATTGCAAAGTTAATTGAAGAATCTCCAATTGAAAGAGTTGATGTAAGATCAGTTTTAACTTGCGAGGCACGACAAGGAGTTTGTGCAAAATGTTACGGAAGAAACTTATCAACAGGAAGAATGGTTCAAAAAGGAGAAGCTGTTGGTGTTATTGCCGCTCAATCAATAGGTGAACCGGGAACTCAGCTGACACTTCGTACATTCCACGTTGGTGGTGTTGCAGGAGGTGCTGCTTCTGAAAACTGTATTGTTGCAAAATATGACGGTATTGCAAAATTTGAAGAACTCAGAACTGTTGAGGCTGACAGAAAAGGTGAAAAATTTGATATAGTTGTAAGCCGTATGACGGAATTAAAAGTACATGATAAAAATACTGATATTATGTTGACTAATTATTCTATTCCGTATGGTGCAAGATTACATATTAAAGACGGAGAAGTGTCTAAAGGGCAAGTAATTTGTGAATGGGACCCTTATAATGCTTTAATTCTTTCAGAATTTCCCGGGAAAATAGATTTCAGACATCTTTCAGAGGGTGTAACCTATAAGATTGAGAAAGACGAGCAAACAAATTATATTGAAAAGGTAATAATTGAAACCAAGGATAAACGTATGAATCCTGAAATTGCCGTATTAGATAAAACCGGTGAAACATTAAGGTCTTATAACATACCTGCAGATGCTCATTTGTCTGTTGATAACGGAGATTTAATAATCCAGGGTGATATTATTGCAAAAATTCCGAGAATTTCAGGAAAAGCCGGTGATATTACCGGAGGTTTGCCTCGAGTTACAGAACTTGTTGAAGCCAGAAATCCTTCAAATCCTGCTGCTGTTTCCGAAATTGACGGTATTGTATCATTCGATAAGATTAAAAGAGGCAAAAAAGGTGTAGTTATTACTTCAAAAACCGGTGAAAGTAAAAAATATTATATTTCTCTTTCAAAACAGATTTTAGTGCAACAGGGTGATTTTGTGAAAGCAGGAATGCCGTTATCTGACGGAGCTGTTACACCTAAAGATATTCTTGATATTATGGGTGCTACAAAAGTTCAAGAACATATTGTTAATGAAGTTCAAGAAGTATATCGAATGCAAGGTGTGAAGATAAATGATAAACATTTTGAGGTTATTGTTCGTCAAATGATGAAAAAAGTTGAGATAGAAGATGCAGGAGATACATTGTTCAGAGAGAAACAAATTATTGATAAATGGGATTTTATTGATGGAAATGATAATATTTTCAGAATGAAAGTAATTGAAGATACAGGTGATTCTGAAAATTACAAAGCAGGAGAGATTATTTCAAACAGAAAGTTAAGTAATGAGAATTCAATGCTGAAAAGAAAAGATATGAAACTAATGGTTGCAAGAGATACTGTTCAAGCTACATCAAGGCCGGTATTGCAAGGAATCACTAAATCTTCGTTGGCAACAAAAAGTTTCCTTTCTGCAGCATCATTCCAAGAAACAACCAAAGTATTGAATATGGCTGCTATTTCCGGAAAATCCGATCACTTGTTAGGATTGAAAGAAAATGTAATAGTAGGGCATAAGATCCCTGCAGGGACAGGTATGAGGAAATATGATAAAATGATTATCGGTTCTAATGAAGAATACGAAAGCTTGACTCAAGAAGATAATGAATAAGAATTTATGAGTTCGGTCTTTTAATATTTTTGTTAGTTTCCATACAGGAGAGAAAAATCTTTTTATAAAGTTACAAGTTGCGGGTTACAGGTTTCAAGTTGTTTAAGTTAATAAATCAACAACCCGTAACCCGTAACTTGTAACCCGTAACAATTCATTAATAATTACAGTTCTGCCATATATCATTTAAGCATTTTAAAGAAAATATATTATGGAAAATAAAGAAAATAAAGGTGGTTTAAACATTGAACTTAATGACGAAGTTGCACAAGGTACTTATGCAAATCTCGCAGTAATTTCTCATTCTACTTCAGAATTTATTATTGATTTTGTAAGAATGATGCCGGGAATTCCGAAAGCTCCGGTAAAATCAAGAATAATCTTATCACCTGATAATGCTAAAAGATTATTAAAAGCATTAAATGAAAATGTAAAAAAGTATGAAAAAACTTTTGGAGAGATCAAAGACCATCAAGGACCGAAAATACCTATGAATTTCGGAGGTCCTACAGCTAAAGCTTAATTACGGATTTATTATTTTTGCTGTCAATAATCGCAAATTGAAATATTTATTTTTTATTATGTTGCAGATTTTAACAAAATATGCAACCTGATACTTATAATAATTGTTTTTAAACAGACTTGCAGTTAAAATAATTTCTTTTTTGGAAAAACTGAACTGATATTTTGAAGAAATCATGAAATTATTTCGTAACTTTGAAGAAAGATAAAAAATTATGCAACAATTTTTGGTAACTGTACCGGACAGTAGAGAAGCAAAAAATCTGTTAAATTATATAATTAAAACAGGGTTTTTTAAGAACGTTCAACCAATTGACGCAATCAATGACTTTCTGAATCTTTCAACTTTTAATTTTACTGATATTAATGAGGAAGTTATTATTTCAGAAATTAAGAATGTAAGAGAAAAAAGTTGATGGACAAAAAGAAATTTAATATCATAATTGATTCAAATATTTGGATAAGTTCATTATTTGGCAATTATATTAAAAAACAACTTAATGAAATTATTATTAATGATGAGATTATCATTTTTACAGATGAAAAATTAAGAAATGAAATTATTGAAACATTAAAAAGACCAAAATTTCAAAAATATATAACAAAAGAACATATTAGGATAATATTTAGATTATTAGAAGTACGTACAAAAAATATTATTCCTGTTTCAAATGTAACCGTTTGCAGAGACTCGAAAGATGATTTTATTTTAGCCTTATGTAAAGATGTTGAAGCAGATTATTTAATTACAGGGGATAATGATTTATTAGTTCTTAATAAATTTGAGAATACAAACATAATAACTATAGCTGATTTTAATCGTTTATATTTATTATAACAGACAATAATGCATCAGCAAATACATCGGCAGCAGGCGGATGATATCTGAACCACAATTCCGGTTCAATTAATTCCAATTCCCCTACTGCCGGTTTATTATTGTTATCCCTAATTATATCTACTCTTGCGTATAAAGGCAGGGGAGAGCATATTGATACAACTTCTTCTGCAAATTTTATTTCTTCGGGTTTTGCATCATAAGTATGAACAGTACCTCCAAAATCATCCTGTACCCTGAAATCACCCGGTTTTGTTTTTTTTAATAGTGAATGACTGAATTTTCCGTTGAAAAGAATAAAAGCAGCTTCTCCTTTTTCAGTAATGTTGATTTGAAATTCTTGAAGTATCATTGATTCATTATCAATTAATTCCCTATAGATATTTTCATGAGAATCAATATTGTTTATGCTTAATTTATATGTATGTCTTCCTGCACCTGAAACAGTCGGTTTTAGTACCGTTTTCGACCACCCTGTTTTTAGATGTAAGTCTTTTAAACTTCTTCTGTCTCCTCTTTCTATAAAGATGGTAGGTGGTATATTTATTCCCTTTTCAGATAAATCATTCAGGTAATGTTTATCAATGTTCCAATAAATAAGTTCAGGGTTGTTAATCAATTTTGTTTTGGTATTAACATTATCTAACCATTTTGAAAACTCATCAAAACGATGAAAATAATCCCAAATGGATCTGAAAAGTGTAATTTTTGAAGTTGAAAAGTCAAATTCAGGGTTATTCCAATAAGTGCGTGTAACTTTAAGACCTTTTTTTTCAAGTGCCTTTTGAACAAATTCATCTTCTTGAAGAACTTGTTTTATATACCAATCAGTATCTTTGGGATTATGAAATTCTTTTGTTGTTAAAATGACTACATCGTATTTTTTCATATAGTAGTTCTGCCATTATTTTATTTGGTAGTTAATATGCAGATAATAAGCCTCTTGGGCGACGTGGTGTCTGTTTTGAGAAATAATGTTTTTGAATTAGACATTTATTATAGCATTGCAGCATTCTATCATTCTGTCATTTGATAATGTACGGCTAAATTCGCGGAGAACCAATATAGTAATGTAAGCCGGCTATTAACTTATGATTAAACCTTTTTAAGATCATGTCCCATTTTATTTTTTTTGGTTTCCATATAAAATTGATTATACTTATTAGTATCTATTTCAATAGGAACTGCTTCTACGATTTTTAATCCGTATCCTTCAAGCCCCGCTCTTTTTACCGGATTATTAGTCATTAATTTTATTTTGCAAACCCCTAAATCTCTCAGGATTTGTGCGCCTACACCATAATCTCTTTCATCATCTTCAAAACCGAGTTTATGATTGGCTTCTACCGTATCATAGCCTTGTTCTTGCAGTTTATATGTTTTTATTTTATTGAAATAACCTATTCCTCTGCCTTCTTGATTCATATATAAGACCAATCCTTTACCTTCTTCTTCAACCATTCTCATAGCTTCATGCAATTGATCACCGCAATCGCATCTTTTTGATCCGAAAATATCTCCTGTAACACAAGAAGAATGTACTCTTACCAAGATAGGTTCATCTTTTTCCCATTTGCCTTTTATAAGAGCAGAGTGCTCCAATCCGTTAGAAATTTGCTTATAAGGGATCAGATCAAAATCACCGTATTCAGTAGGCATTTTTACTTTATCACCTCTTTCAATTAA
>JAUVIG010000412.1 GCA_030592825.1 Chlorobiota bacterium
ATAAAAACAGAAAAAATAATAAATAAACCCAAAAAATAAATTAAACCACAAAAAACCGGCAAAAAATACTTCTCTCGGAACATTCAAAATCAGATACAATATAAAAATTGCTGTTTAAAGTCCATAGTAACTTGCAAACCTCATGGATTTAGTTCAACATTTGCTTCAAACTTGGCTTTGCAAGCCGTTTGAAACCTATTTATTGTGTTGTTTTAGTTCAACATTTGTATATATGAAACAATGATTTATACACAGTGTTCTCTGCCGGCATTTCTTCCATCCTGCTTATTTCTTAGTGTTGCCAAAGACATACTCTTTAGCAATTTTTTGCTTGTGTTTCGCTTTATCAAATTGCAAATATGTATGGCTTTAAGCGTTGGAATTATTTTTCTATCTTTGTGATTGAGAAAATATTAAATTTAATGGGAAGAAGAAAAACAAAAAATATAACAGGGATTTTAAGAGTTGAAGGAATTCCGTATCACGATGCTTGGGTTGGGTATAAGTGCGTAAATTGTCAAAAGCTTAATAATGTTATAATAGGTCAAACTTTATTAGACCCGTCAAAAGCTTATGAAATTTGTTCTTGGGAATGTGAAAATTGTGGTTTTATTCACTCTAAAGAATCTGACCTTCCTTTTGATAATTGGGAAGATGAGTATAATTCTTCTGATTCCGATACTGCATTGAGATTTTGGCAAGGATTTTTTAGAATTGCAACTGAACATCCGGAATCTTATTGGAAGCAATGTAATGTTTGTTGTAGAATATTACCATTTCAAGCATTTAGTAAACATTCTAAATGGGGACCTTTAGAGCGTCAAATGGAGTGTAGAAGTTGTAAAGGAGCAATAAATGCAGTATTAAATCCTAAAAGAACAAAGCAACAACTTCACGAAGCGTCTGTAAGAAGAAGAATAGCTGACTTATTTTTGGAGGGAGAAAATGAATTTATTGATATTGAAAGTTTATTTAAAAGATTTGGTAATAAATGTTTTAAGACTAAGAAGCCTTTAGATATTAAGGATAGAAGCAGTTGGCAGATAGACCATATTTTACCATCTAAATGGTTGTATCCATTAAAAAAAGAAAATGCAGCATTACTTTCAAATGAAGCTAATGCAGCAAAAAAGGCAAAGTGGCCTAATAAATTTTATACAAATAATGAACTTATAGAATTGGCTAAAGTTACAGGTGGGAACTTAAAACTTTTCACATCTGAAAATCCAATAATTAACACGAGTATTGATGTAAATAGAGGAGTAGAAAGATATTTACAGGTTAGGGAAAAATCAGATTTACCAAAACGTGTTGATGAGATAAAAAAAATCCTTCAATTTTATAAACTGGTTGATAGTTTAACTAATGAAAATAAAAAACTACTTGGATTTTGATTTAAATTAAAATTAAATATTGATGACTTGTAACTGTTCCTTTATCTCGGATACCGTGAGATTCACAATGTGCTACGCTTTCGTCAAATAAATCTGCTGTTTTAAACCATCTTTTACTTAATTTTTTAAGTTCTTCTGCCATATCACATTTATTACTTTTACCTAAGTGTAAAACCATAACACCACCATTTTTAAGTCTTTCTCTTGACTGTCTGAAAATCCCTTCATAAACATCAAAACTTTTCTTTTGTTTTTCTTCAATAAAAGAATTTATTTGATGTTTGAAATCTTTTTCAGACCATCCGGCAAACCAAATTCGTAACCAATTTGCTTGATAAAATCGGGTACTGTCAAAAAATGGAGGAGATGTAATTATAGCATCAAGATTATTAATTTCTTGTGGCCAAATAGTATTTATATCTTGATTAAATATTCTACCGCTTTTAAAATTTAAAGGCAATTCATTATTAAGAGTTCTTTCAACTTTATTGGCAAGTTTCTCAATTAATTTTTTATATATAAATTCACCTTGCGGAGCATATGGTACAATTGGATGAGACCTGCGACTTAAAGCGTATGGTCTGTTTCCGTGTAAAATATGTAAAAGTGCGGATACGACAAGCATTTCACTTGGGGTTTTAGGATATTGTTCACTTATAAATCTTCTTGCAAGTAATAATTCTTTCAGCGTTTGCTTTTCGTAATATTCTGAAATTGTTTTATTAAATCCAAATCGTTTAACTTCAATCAATTCTTTGCGAGTACACTTGTTTGACTTGATATAATCTGATAGTAAGTTAATATATCTATAACAATCTTTAGGATTATGAGAACTGACTTTTGCAGATGAAATGTAAAAAGCAGGAACACTTATGTCAATGCCAAACGACTCTATACCATTTAATGCTGCTTCAAAAGGAATTGTTCCTACACCGGAAAAAGGGTCTAATATTTTTCCGTCTTCAGGCACAAAGGATGTTACAAGTTGATTTGCAATGGATGGTTTTAATTTTCCTTGATATGAACAAAGAGAATGGTTTGAATGACCCCAATTTCTTTTTGAAAAAGGTAACTGTTGATGAGGCAAATTTTCTTTAAAATTTCTCCATTTCTCCTTTCCGTAAAAATCTTGAGTATACTTTTTTACACCGGTTATTTTTTGAAATTTAAAAACTAATAAATTTTGGCATAAAATCATTTTATTTCTTGATCTGCGTTTACGCAGTAATTTTTTTCGACAAACTTATAATTTAAAGTTTCTAATATTTCAATTAGGATATCATCAGTAGCTATATGAACATTTGCAAATATAGAATCTCCTATATCTATCAGTATTTTAGAATCATTTTTTAAGTGTTTTTTAAGTGAAGAAAAAATTTGATACATTTCTTCAAAATAGTTTAATGCCATTCGAGGAATTCTTTTATCGTAAGCATTTTTTACTAATGGTATCATTGTTTTAGAAAGCAATTTGCTGTGAGAACAAATATCTACATTAACATTGTTATTTTCTGTTTTTTTGCTTACATCATTAATTCCGCTTGTTAAGGCTTGATTTCTAAATATTCGCAAATCATTGGGAGATTGTAAATATCTAAGAAACCACAATTCTAATTTAGTATTTCTAAAATAATTAGTACCGTTCAAATACGGAGGACTAGTAATTACCGTATTTATTTCTAAATTATTAATAAATCTAATGTCTTTTGCGTTTGAAATCAATAATTCAGGAGTTGTTTTTAATTTAAAGTCTATATTCAGAATATCTTCTGACATCTCTAAAAGTTTTTTGGGTAAAAAATCCTCAAAAGAGATACTTTCTTTTTCAAACTCTTTCGGAGTTTTAAATCTGACATCTCCGGCTTTTTTTAAATTCGAAATTGGAAGTAAAGATGATAAAACAGCAATAGTTATTATATCTCCTAATAATTCATCTTCTAATTTTATAATATCAATATAACTACGAAGTCTTAAGATTTGAATTAATTTATGATTTTCAAAATATTTACTTTCTTTGAAAACAGTTTTATAGTTATCTTTTATTTGTTTGTCAATATCAAAATCATCAATATTTTGTACTATTTTTTTTGAAATACTTTTAACTTGTTCAGCTATTTTATTTCTTGTAGGTATTGAAGATTTTAAAACTTTTGTTTTAGTGTTGATTAAAAATATTAGTAATGGATTCACTTCTGAAAAAACTGTTTTAATACCAAATGTGTCAGCTGTAAAAATAGTTGTTCCTGTTCCTGCGAATGGTTCATATATGACATCATTTTTATTAATATTATATGAGTCAATCAGAGATTTTATAAAATCAGGAGAATAACCTTCAATATATGGATACCATCTCTGAAAAGGTATAGACTTACTTCCGACAAAAGTAACGTCTCTTGACTTTATTGAAGCGTAATTATTAATATTTGTTTTAATAAATCTTTTAATTATTTGATTTACTG
>JAUVIG010000571.1 GCA_030592825.1 Chlorobiota bacterium
AAAGTTGACGGATTTTGTCTCGTTTCCAGTGACAGCGATTTTACTCGATTAGCCACCAGATTAAGAGAATCCGGTATGTTGGTTATCGGTATAGGGGAAAAGAAAACTCCTAATCCATTTATTGTAGCCTGCGATAAGTTTATTTATATTGAAATTATCGGTAATATAAAAGTTTCAAAAACAACAGCTGCAAAAACAAAAACCAAGACTCCCGCTCAAACAACAAAAATAGATTCTATTGACAATAAAATTATTCAATTATTAAAATCCTCAATTCAAGACCTCGCAGATGATAATGAATGGGCATCTCTTGCAGAAGTCGGAGCATTAATAAATAAAAAGAAACCTGATTTTGATCCGCGAAATTTCGGGTTTTCAAAACTGACTCCCTTAATGAAATCATTGAAAAAGCATTTTATAGTTGATGAAAGAGAAGTTGAAAAATCACGAATAAAGCATATTTATGTGAAAATCAAAGTTTAAGGATTGCCGACCGGCGGTTATATACTAATGCATAAGCAATATCCCAAACTCTGTACAGTATTCTAATTCTATTTTATAAAGTTATAACTATTTAAAACATAGTGTTAAGTCAAGTGTATTCTGACGTAAAGTATCGTAATCCGTCCGACCGCTCCAAGCGGTCAGACGGGTTTGGGTGCGATAAATTAGATTTGACATGACAATAGTTTGTAAATACAAAGTTATGCAACTTTGATTTTCAAACAGAGTAAATCCGTTTGTGAATATAATACAATATTTTATTGTTTGGAAAAATGCTGTTTATTTCATATATTTGATAAACTTAATTGTAATAAAATTGAACAGATCATTATAACAAAAACAAAAAATATGAGAACACTATTATTCATAATATTTATGATGTCAGTATCAACCGGTTACGGACAAAAAACTGATTGTGATCTTAAATTTGAAATACTGAAAAAAGTATTTAAAGACTATGAGATTAAACATTACGAAGATCAAAAAGTATTTGAAACTAAAGTATGGGGAAAACATGCCGTCATCGCATTTGAAAACTGTTATGTAATTCAATTTAATGAAGGTATTACTGCTTTAGCTTTTAATATTTACTTATCTGAAGACCCGAAACAATATCAATACATGATTGAGGAAGGTATATATAATATGATGGATGTTGATGATACTAATTTGTTTCAAGGAGGTGATGAACGTCTGATTCAGGTGATCTTTTACGATAGAAAAAACAACAAGTTTTTAGGCAAAGCTAAAGGATTCCCAATTGATAAACTAACATGGATTCCCGAAGGAATGGGGGATATGACAACACTTAATATAATAAAAAGTTTTTCAAAGTCTGATGCGAGCAAGAACACCTGTGTACTGTCAATTGAAGAATGTCCGGACTGTCTCGGAGGTTTAAACTACGTTTTTAAATTTCATAAAGGCGAAATACTTACTTCAAAAGGAACAGACGAATGTTACGATTCTGTTTATGAAAGAAATAATAGTTTGATCATGAAGATCATTAAAAACTGCTATGAGAACCAATATGAGGGCGAACCGGCTCAAATTAAAGAAGAACTTTTGTTTAAATAGTAAAAAGCTGTTAAATATCAAAATTTTATTATGAGCGGTCCTAAATCTTATAAGACGTATTCAATTAATGTTTTTGAAGGTAAGTTGAATGATATATTTTGTATGCAATCTGATATTATTCAAATATTTAAAGAATTGAAAAATTTCTCTGTAAATGATACTGAACGCAATATTAAATTTAACTGTGATGATTTTACCGATAAAAATCAGGATGAAGTAAATAAACAAATTAAGGATTTTGTTGTTGAATATAAAGGCAGATTCGGGCAAGAAAAATATGATGAATTTAATAAAAAAATTAAATCGAAAGCCAAAAGTCTAAACAAATTTCTTAATAAATTAAAAAAGGAAAAAACTGATTTTTCAGAAAAAAGAGAAGATTATCAATCTTATATTTCTTATGAAAAATATTATGAAAATTCACTCAACTCATTAAAACGATTTAAAACGAATGTAATTAATTATTTAGAGCAAAATATTGATGATGAACATCTTAAAAAATTTGAAAAAACAAAAAATACAATAAAACAATTTAAGCCGACAATAAAAAAGCTCAATTTTGAATACGGATTTCAAGATATTGAAAAAACAAATAAGCAAAAAATCAGTAAGTTCATCACTCAAAGTGAGAATAAACTTGGTGATTTTAAAAATATAATCGTAAAAAGTATTATAAATGAATCCCTTTCACAAAAAAAACAAGTTCCACAGGCTGAACAAACCAAATCAGTAAAACAAAACAAAGAAATTGAGAATCTGACTAAAAAAATTAACAGGAAAATTGATGTGCTTGAAGATAACAAACTTCGTAAAAAATTTATAAGCGAACTTAACAAATTGCAGAAAAGTGAAGTTCTTACAGATGTATATTTTTACAAGGAATTTCTTGACAATTTAAAACAATCAGAAAAAACTCAAGAATATAAACAAGAAATTAAGAATTATATTTTTGAAATAAATAACACAGAAACAGCCGGCAGTTTAAAAGAAAACAGAAACAATTTATTACAAACAGCTTTTGATTTATTAGAACTGCCTGTGATAAAACAATTTAGTTTTAATGATTTAAAAACAAGATATTATTTTTTAGAAGAAGAAA
>JAUVIG010000536.1 GCA_030592825.1 Chlorobiota bacterium
AATATTTCCCGGCATTTAATTTCTTAAAGATATTAATTTTTTTTCAGCCGGCAGCCTTAAAAGTTCCATTGTTTCAATATATAATAAATAAATGTTTTCTTTTTCAGGATTAAAATCAATAATTCCTATTTGCGAACGTAGCCAAAGAAGTTAATTCACAAGCAGTTTATCAATGTTATGTAAACTCTCAAATATTATTCGGATGATTTTTTTTGTTTTTAATAAGATTAAAACTTTAAAATTAAGATTATAAATAAAATGTAATATTTTAATAATTTTTTATTGTTGTTCTTCAAGCAATTAAATTGTGCGAAACTTGAGTTTATAATTTAATCAATTTGTCGCAGTTTTTTAAATCACTACACTTTCGAAAAGGATTTCTTTCTCACAACTGCAGTGAGTAAATCCAAAGAGCGTCAATTAGTTATGGAAAATTCAGGATTCCTGACTCTAAATATTGGTTATCAGTTAGTTATTGGTGTTTATTCGTAAACCGGAATTGTCGTTATTTTTTGAATAACGAATACTGAATGTAGAATAATAAAGTAAACAGGCTAAACGGCTGATTATTTTTAATAGCTTTTTCGTTATTTATTTAATTTCGTAACAGTTACTGAATAAAAATATTCTTTTTTATATCAGGTATTAAGCCTTTGTCAAAAGCTTCTTTATAAAGTCTTTGTATTGCATCTTTACCGGGCTGCCCCAAACCGAGTGAATATTCATTAACATACAAATCAATGTGTTTTCGCATAATTTCGGTATCCATTTCTTGGGCATATTGTCGAATATAATTCAAACTTGAATCAGGATGTTTATATGCAAACTCTATACTTCTTTTTATGATATCACTGACTTTTTTTTGAGTTTCATTATTAATTCGCCTGTTGATCACAATTCCTCCGAGAGGTATGGGCAATTTAGTCAGTTCTTCCCAATATTCCCCCAGATCAATTATCTTTTTTAAGCCCTTTTTTTGGTATGTGAATCTGCTTTCATGAATAATCAATCCGGCATCAACTTCATGATCTGAAACGGCATCTTCAATATCAGAAAACAGATAGGGAATTTTATTTTTTGCTTCGGGAAATGCAATTCCGAGAAGTAAATTTGCCGTAGTAAATTTTCCCGGAACGGCAATCTTCAGATCATTTACCTCATCAGGATAAATTTTGTGCTTTGAAATAAGCAAAGGGCCGTTATTATTACCTAATGCACTGCCCGAATTTAACAATATATAATTTTCAGCAACATAGGCATAAGCATGATAACTTAATTTTGTAATATCAATCTTTCCTTCAAATGCTTTATTATTCAATTCTTCAACATCTCCGAGTATCACCTCAAAATCAATTCCTTGGGTGTCTATTTTTTTATGCACGGCAGCATCAAAAATGAAAGTATCATTTGGGCAAGTTGAGAATCCGAGAGATAGTTTCATCTGTTTATTTTTTAATTATTTTCAAAGATCAGATGCCTGCCTATCGGCAGACAGGCAACATCCACACCACGCAATGTTCATTTTATCTGCAACTTCAGCAGAATAATCATGTTCGTGTGTGTTTAGTATTAATCATAGCCTGCCCCGATTTTTTCGGGGGATGTTTCATTTGTTGTCAGTCTATTTAGGCTTGTTAATACCTGATAATATTTCAACAACAGAATCAGCCAACTTCTTAATTGCCGTCTCAATATCCCAATTTCCCTTATTCCTTGGCTCAACCATATTAGAAACTGTTCTGATTTGCAAAAAATTGATATTTTCAAACAAGCAAACATAGGTAACAGCAGCCCCTTCCATAGTTTCAATATCAGGATTATACTTTTCTTTTCGCATTTTTATCTGCTCTTCATTTCCGGATGTTGCATTAACTGTTATACCGGTAACTTTAGGTAAACGTGTATCAATACTTTTTTGAATAGAATTATACAACTTTCCGTTTTTGAAAGGTTTTGTATTCATTTTCATTAATTCTTCTTCAAACAATGTATTAAAAGTATTGTCGGCTTTAGTTACACCAATATCAGCAAATTCATCAAGTATAACACTGACTGAATCCCCTATCGTGAGATCTTCATTGAAGCTCCCGCATATTCCGATATTTATTACCAGATCGTAACTGTTCTGTAATAACCACTTAGTAGTTCGGTATATAACTTGAGGAATACCTATTCCGGTTATCAGAATATCAATATAAAGATCATCTAATTGATATGAATTTACATATATATCCGTAGATTTACGGACAATCAGCTTTTTTTCAAATTCTGAAACTTCAAGTTCTGTTGAAGCAATGATTAATATTTTCGAAGTTTTTTCCAATTTTTTTGAATATGTTTTAAAAATTATAATTTTACAAAAATATTAAGATTTTATTATTATGAAAATAATTAGCGAAGGAACCGGAATAGATCCTGATTTCGGATATATCAGAGTTGATTCTTGGAATGATGAAACCACCAAGAAAATTGCAGAATATTATAAAGCTATATTAAACTTAATAGGTGAAGATACAGAAAGAGAAGGTTTAATAAAATCACCTTGCAGAATAGCTAAAGCAATGCAATTTATGACTCAAGGTTATAACTCCGATCCGGCAAAGATTATTAAAAGTGCAATATTTAAAGAAGATTATAACGAGATGGTTATTGTCAAAGATATAGATCTATATTCTATGTGTGAACATCATATGTTGCCGTTTTACGGAAAAGCACATGTTGCTTATATTCCTAACGGCTATATAACCGGATTAAGTAAAATTGCCAGAGTGGTTGAAGCATACTCAAGACGATTGCAAGTTCAAGAACGCCTCACCATGCAAATAAGAGATATTGTAGAAGAAACGTTAAAACCTCTGGGAGTTGCTGTAGTTATTGAGGCACAACATATGTGTATGCGGATAAGAGGTGTGCAAAAACAGAACT
>JAUVIG010000032.1 GCA_030592825.1 Chlorobiota bacterium
ATAATGCAAGAAAATTTCAAGAAGTATATGGAAAACTCTGAAAACCCTTTGGGAACAAATATAATAAACAATCTGACTTCGTTAAAATTTTTTTAAATAGCTACGGCTATTACATAAAATTTGTGCCTCGCATCTTATTCATTATATTTGTTTCTTGAAAGAAATTAATTAATAGAGGTTACCTTAATTTTTAGAATACTTTTTTATATTTGCAAGTTAAATTTTATAAGCAATGTACGAATATATCTTCGGAAAAATAACAGAATCAGCACCCACATACGTTATTATTGAATCAGGTAACACAGGATATTTTGTTCATATATCTTTAAATACATATTCTAAAATTCAAAACGAGAAGAATTATAAATTATATCTTCATCAAATAGTAAGAGAAGACGCACATTTTTTATTTGGCTTTGCCGAAAAATCTGAACGTGAAATTTTCAGATTGTTGATTTCAGTTTCCGGTATCGGAGCAAATACTGCAAGGCTTATGTTATCCTCACTTAAAGCCGGAGAGATTAAAAGCGCAATCAGTACGGAAGATGTTAATTTATTAAAAAGCATAAAAGGAATTGGTACAAAAACTGCTCAAAGAGTTATTATTGATTTAAAAGATAAAATTGATAAAACAGAAATTGAAGAAAGTAAAAATGTTACTCAAGATGCAAATGTAATTTATGAAGCTTTATCAGCTCTGACAATGTTGGGATTTGCTAAATCACCGGCAGAAAAAGCACTGAAAAAAATATATATCGAAAATAATAAAATAAATGTTGAAGAACTTGTTAAAAAAGCACTAAAAATACTATAAGTTCGTTTAGTAAAAATAGTAGGTTTTGCATTATGCAAAAAAATTGATTAATGTCAGGATTTTCAATTGAAATGTTGCGAGTTACAAGTTACGAGTTACGAGTTTCTGACCCGCAACTTGTAACTCGCAACTTGCAACATGTACACCGCACATTAACAAATAATAACAATAATTAATGAAAACACGTGGGGTTGTAATTATTATATAAAATTTTTAAATTGCCTATGCAAATAACTTTACTCTAAACCAAAAATAAAAATAAGAAGTGAGAAAGTTTATTAATTTATTCATCAGAGGAATTGTCTTATCTGCTGTGCTTGCATTTATTGTGTCTTTTTCGGCACCACCGTCAAAATATATCGAACTTAAATATATACCCGGTATTAAAGACTCTATTGATGACGACAGTTTAATAATTCCTTTTGATGATTATACAAATACGCCTTCATTACAGAAAAAACATTCTCCCTTATTTCTAAAAAACCCTTCAGCAATTGAATCAACTGTAAAGTATGATCCTAAAACCGGGAAATTTGTCTTTTATGATAAAATCGGGAATTTTAATTATCGTACACCCTATTATATGCCGTTTGATGAATTCATTTCATACAGTAATAAAAAAAACATGCATGAATATTGGATGGAACGATCTGCACTTGAATCGGCTAAAGGCGAAACAAGTCTGATTGACAGGCTTGTAAATAAAAACCTGATTGTTCCTATTCAAGGATTTGATAAAGTCTTCGGAAGTAATACAATAAATATAAAACCCCAAGGTAATGCCGAATTGATATTCGGACTTAAAATTTCAGAAACTGATAATCCCGCTTTAGCAAAAGATCTTCAAAAATCAGTGAATTTTGACTTCGATATGAATATAAAGATGGGAGTCAACGGACAGATTGGAGACAAATTAAGACTTGGTATTAACTTTGATACAGATGCGACTTTTGAGTTTGAAAATAACGTAAAACTTGCATATGAAGGAAAAGAAGATGAGATAATTCAGAAAATTGAAGCAGGAAATGTTACAATGCCGTTGTCGGGTTCGTTAATAACCGGAAGCCATAATTTGTTCGGTCTTAAAACAGAGTTAAAATTCGGAAAGCTGCTTGTTACAACAGTATTTTCACAACAAAAAGGAGAAAGCAAAACCATAGAAGTAGCCGGCGGTGCAACAACCACACCCTTTGAAATAACAGTTGATGATTACGATGCAAACAGACATTACTTTATTTCACAATATTTCAGAGACAGATACGATCAAGCACTGGCAAACTTACCGATCACTCGTTCAAATATCAATATACGAAAAGTTGAAGTTTGGGTAACAAACCGAAGCGGTAATTTTGAAAACTCCAGAAATATAATTGCTTTTATGGATCTTGGTGAAGAAAATGAAGAGCATATATATTCATCAGAATTTCATGCAACAGGCATGCAAATACCGAGTAACGAGTCAAATACTATGTATAAGGAGATGACAACTACATATTCACCTATCAGGGATATTTCACAGGCAAGTACAGTGCTGTCAGGGATAGAGAATTTTAACTCCGGTATTGATTATGAAAAAGTACAAAATGCAAGATTATTATCATCTTCAGAATATTCTTTCAATATTAATTTAGGTTACATCTCTCTTAACTCAAGATTAAGCAGTGATGAAGTTCTCGCTGTTGCTTTTGAGTATGAAAATACTTCTGACGGTCAAATATACACAGTTGGTGAATTCTCGAATGAAGACCCGCCGGCACCTGAAGCATTATTCTTAAAATTATTAAAACCAACAACTCTTTCTACAGAATTGCCTACATGGGATTTGATGATGAAAAACGTTTACTCATTTAATGCTTATCAAGTAAACAGTCAAGATTTCAGATTAGATATAATGTATCGAAATGATAAAACAGGTTCTTCGATCAACTATTTACCTGCAGGTGAAATTGACGGAAAAATCCTTCTTAATGTATTGAATCTTGATAACTTGAATAAAAACAATGAGCCCGGAGCAGACGGTTTTTTTGATTTCATTGATAAAATTACAATAAATGCTTCTATCGGGAAGATATTTTTCCCTGTTGTTGAACCTTTCGGCTCTTATCTGAAAGATAAAATAACAGGAGGAAGTTCTGACCCCGAATTAAACAGAATTGCCGAACAGTATATTTTCCAAGAACTTTATGATCAAACCCAAAGCCAAGCACAACAAATGGCTGAAAAAAACAAGTTCTATTTAAAAGGAGAATACCGGTCATCAGGAGGTTCAGAAATCAACCTCAATGCCATGAATGTTCCTGAAGGGTCTGTAACTGTTACGGCAGGAGGAAGAACCCTTGAAGAGAATATTGACTATACAGTAGATTATAATTTAGGAAGAGTAAACATACTTAATCAAAGTTTATTAGAATCCGGAACACCCATTCAAATATCTTTGGAAAGTAATTCGATGTTTAATATCGGAACAAAATCAATGATAGGCAGCAGATTTGATTACATGCTTACAGATAATTTCAATATAGGTGCAACAATAATGCACTTGCATCAAAAACCCTTAACAAATAAAGTTAATATTGGCTCCGAACCAATCTCAAATACTATTTGGGGAGCTGATCTGAATTTTAATCAAGAAGTCCCTTTTTTAACAAAATTTGTAGATAAATTTATACCCTTAATAAAAACAAAAGCACCCTCACATATTGATTTTACGGGAGAGTTTGCTCATTTAATTCCCGGACACCCAAAAATTTTAAGTGACGAGGGCCTTGCACATATTGACGATTTTGAAGGTTCAAAAGTTACAATAGATCTTAAATCGCCTTCTTCATGGAAAATAGCAAGTACTCCTCAAGGTCAACCTAATTTATTTCGGGAAGCTGATTCAATTAATTCTCTTTCTTATGGATTTAACAGAGCTAAAATAGCTTGGTATAATGTGAGCAGAGATTTTTTAAGCAGTACAAATACTCCTGATTATATAACAATTGATGATCTCTCAGATCATATGGTAAGAGAAATTCCTGAACAAGAAATTTTTCCTGACAGAGAACCTCAACACGGTGTACCTCAATTTATGTATGTTATGAATTTAGCATACTATCCAAATGAAAAAGGTCCCTATAACTTTGACGTTGCAGGTTTATCGGGTATATCTTCAGGTATAGACCAATACGGAAACTTAAATGATCCCGGCAGCAGATGGGCAGGCATGACAAGAGATATTATTACAAATGATTTTGAAGAAGCAAATATTGAATTTATTGAATTTTGGGTACTGGACCCTTTTGTTAAGGATACGAGTCATAACGGCGGGGATTTGTATTTCAATCTCGGTAATATATCAGAAGACATCTTAAGAGACTCCAGACAAGCTTTTGAAAACGGCTTGCCGAGTTCTTCAACTGTTACTAATGTTGATTCAACTGCTTGGGGAAGAGTCCCGATACTGCCAAGAATTACTGAAGCTTTTGCAACAGAACCTGATAATGCACGTCAATATCAAGATGTCGGTCTTGACGGTCTTTCTACTGAAAACGAAGTGTCATTCTTTAAGGAATATCTTAACAGTATTGATTCTGAATACGGCCAAGGTTCTGATGCTTATAAAAATGCATTAAGTGATCCTTCTAACGATAACTTCCTTATGTTTAATGATACTTATTATGATGAAAATCAAAAAGGAATATTAGACAGATATAAAAGTTATAATAACCAAGAAGGAAATTCCACTCCCTCTACTAATACCGGAGGAGATGAAGGTTCAGCCCCCGAATTGATTCCTGATATGGAAGATATTAACCGAGATTATACCTTAACAGAAACAGAAGCCTACTTCCAATATAAAATTCATATGGTTCCGAATGAAATGGAGATCGGAAAAAATTACATTACTGATATCAGAGAAGCAGATGTTACTTTAAGAAATGAAAATAAAGAAACCGTAAAATGGTATCAATTTAAAATTCCTTTGGAAGATTATGAAAAAGCAGTCGGTCCTATTCAAGACTTTAAATCCATTCGCTTTATAAGATTGTTTATGAAAGGGTGGGAAGAAGAAGTTGTGTTAAGATTTGCAAAAATGGACCTTGTCAGAGGTGATTGGAGAAAATATCGTTTGTCAATGCTTGAAGGAACAGAAGGTGCCGGCAGTAATGAAATATCCGATGCCCAATTAGACATTAATACTGTAAATATTGAAGAAAATTCTTCGAGAGAGCCTGTAAACTACATTCTACCTCCCGGAATAACTCGTGAGATATCACCCAACAATCAGTACTTAAGACAATTAAATGAACAAGCAATATCATTAAAAGTTACAAATCTAAGCGACGGAGATGCTCGTGCAGCATATAAAAATGCTTCCTTGGATGTAAGACAATTTGAAAAATTGCAAATGTTTATTCATGCAGAAGCAATAGAAGGGCAAATTTTAAATGACGATGATCTTTGTGCTTTCATCAGGCTTGGTTCTGATTATAAAGAAAATTATTATGAATATGAAATCCCGCTTAAACTTACTGAACCGGGATTTTATAACAATGAAACCGATAACGAATTGGTTTGGATACCTGAAAACATGTTAGATATTGAGTTTGAAGTATTTCAAGGTGTAAAACAAAGACGAAATGAAAAGATAGATGAAGGCGGCAATATTAAACTTACTTCTGAATACAGTGAAAATATTGATGAAACGGGAAGGCGTGTCAGCATTACAGGCTCTCCAAACTTAAGCAATATCAGAACCATAATGATAGGTGTCAGAAACAGGAAAAAAGAAAGTAACATACTTCCTGATGACGGCTTAGCTAAATCAATTGAAATTTGGATGAATGAATTAAGATTATCCGGATTTAAGGAACAAGGCGGCTGGGCAACCAGAGGTCGTTTGCAAGCAAATCTTGCCGATTTTTCAACAATTGCAATTGCCGGTGAATAAAGTACTCCCGGCTTTGGAAGCATTGAAAAAAACTTAAATGAGAGACAACAATCAACCGATATGAGTTATGATTTTTCAACTTCTGCGGAACTTGGTAAATTCTTCCCGAAAAAATATGGTGTGCGAATACCGGTATATATCGGGTATTCAGAAATAATAAGTAAGCCGGAATACGATCCGCTGAATCCGGATATAAAAATGACTACGATTATAAAAAATATGGACCAAAAAGAAAGGGACCAACATTTAAAAATTTCTCAAGATTATTTAAAAAGAAAGACATTTAATGTAACCAATATCCGGATAAACGGTAATTCTGAAAAAAAATCAAAAAAAGATAATAAGAAAAAAAATATCGGCGAAAAAGAATTGGAAAAAAATAAAGGCGGAAGAAGCAAAGGCGGAGGAACTCGCTCATCTAAAAACAAAACTCCTTGGCATATATCAAATTGGTCAACAAGTTACGGATATAATGAAACATTTATCAGTAATATTAATACCGAACATAATATATTAAAAATTCATACAGGAGCAATAGCATATAATTATAATATTTCTCCGAGAAATGTTAAACCGTTTACAAAAGTTAAATTGTTCAGAAGAAAACCTTTCAGAATAATAAAAGATATTAATTTTTATTATGCACCGTCTTTAATTGCATTCAGAACTGACCTCAGAAAATCATATAACGACATACAACTCCGAAACATTAATGACCCGACATTCGTTTTGATTCCTACTTTCGATAAACAATTTACTTGGAACAGAACATACGATCTGAGATATAATCTTACAAGAGGTCTTAAACTCACTTATTCTGCAAATAATCAGTCATGGGTAGATGAACCTGAGGGAAGAATTGACAAAGATGATCAAAATTACAAAACATACAGAAACGCAGTAATTGACAGTCTGAAGAATTTCGGAAGGACAACTGATTTTCACCAAAAAATAAGCGGAACATGGTCGATACCTATAAATAAATTGCCGTTGTTAGATTGGACAACTGCAAATGCAAGATATGATGCAGATTATTATTGGACACAAAATCCCATTGCATTAAATCCTGATGCTCTTCCCGGAGAAGACAGTATTATTGATCTCGGAAATACAATACGAAACAATCAAGCATTTCAAATTTCTACTCAATTAAATATTGAACGTTTATATACAAAAGTAAAATATTTAAAAAATATTGACAACCAATTTAAAGGTAAAAAGAAAAAGAAAAAGAAAAAATTTAGAGATGTATCATTTACAAAAGAAAATGTAAAACTGAAAAAAGATAAAGCCCGAAGCATTACACATAATTTAAGAGTTGAAGATGTAAAACTGAAAGTTACCGATGCCGGCGGTAAGGAGGTAAAAGGAAAAACAGAGATTATCAGCGAAAATAAAGTTAGGTTTATATCTGAAAATGATGTAGAAGATGCAAAAATTGAAGTTACCGGAAAACGAGAAATAAAAGAAAATGCTCTGAAAATAATCACTGATTATACTCTTTATACATTAATGTCAGTAAGAAATTTTTCTTTAACATATTCCGAAAATAACGGTACTGTTCTTCCCGGATACATGCGTGATACAAAATATTTCGGTTACGATGAGAGCTGGGAAGCTCCGGGATGGCAATTTTTACTGGGCTTACAAGACCCTGACCTTGTACCTTATGCAGCAACACATGATTGGTTAACAGATGATACTCTAATGACTACTCCCGTAATTTATACAGGTGATCAAACCTACGATTTTAAAGCAACATTAAAACCTTTTACAGGATTAAGAATTGATGTTACAGCCAACAGAAGAGAAAGCTACAACGAAAGTCAATTATGGACAGGTGGTATAAATGAACCGATAAGTACATACAGAACAGGAGATTTCTCAATGTCAATATTAACAATTAATACTGCTTTCGGCAAATTTACAGATTCTACTTATCAAACAGATGTTTACACACAATTTTTAAACAACAGATATAAAGTAGCAATAGCATTAGCTAATGAAAGATCAATTTATGATCATAATTATATTCAAGATTTACTTAATAATCCTGATTCTGTAAATGATCCGGTAAATGAATACCCATACGGCTACAAATCAACCTCAAAAGATGTTCTGACGGAATCATTTCTCGCCGCTTATACCGGGCAAGATATCGGAAAATTCGGCAGAAATCCTTTCCCGACAATCCCTATGCCTAATTGGCGAATAAAATATGACGGATTAACTTATTTTGATGTAATACGAAAAGTCTTTAAAAAAGTTATAATAAATCACGGATACAGATCAACATACAGGGTTTCATCTTTTAATATTGACCCTGAATTTGACGAGTATAGAATTGGTACTTCAGCATTCAGTGATGCAACAGACAGTATATTTTTTGTTCCCGAATTCCAAATGGAAGGTGTTGCCATTGATGAAAAATTTATTCCTTTAATAGGAATTGATGTTCGCTGGAATAATGATATGTCCACAAAACTTGAATATAAACAAGCACGAGCATTAATCTTAAGTTTTGCCAATAACCAAATATTGGAAACTTCAAGTAAAGAATATGTTGTCGGATTCGGATATAAAATTCCCGATCTTAATATTCCTATGACGATACAAGGAAATCAAAAACTGTTTAAAAGTGACCTGAATATCAGAGTAGATTTTACATATCGTGATATGATGACTGTAATAAGAAGAATTAATGAAGAAGACAATCAACTTTCAGCCGGGAATAATAATATTTCTATAAAAGTAAATGCTGATTATAATCTTGACAAAGTAACGTTCAGAATATTTTATGACAGAATTATGAATAAGCCCAGAGTTTCTACGGCTTATAAAACAACAAACACACATATCGGTTTCAGTTTAAGATTTAATTTATCAAATATATAGCCTGCATTATGCACTTTATTATAACGGAATGATACACGATTATTCTGTAAAATTTCACATTTTTATAATTTCATATTTGTTTTTATTCTAATAAATTTATAATTTAGAATTTTCAAAGTTAACAAATAACATATTATAAACATTTATAAATAAACGCATTATGAATATTCCTGAAAATTTAAAATATACAAAAGACCATGAATGGATAAAAGTTGAAGGTGGTGAAGCAATTATCGGGATTACCGATTTCGCTCAAGGTGAACTTGGTGATATTGTTTTTATAGAAGTTGAAACAGTCGGAGAAGAACTTGATAAAGAAGAAACATTCGGAACAATTGAAGCAGTAAAAACAGTTTCAGATATGTTTATGCCGATTTCCGGAGAAGTTCTTGAATTTAATCAAAAACTTGAAGACACTCCCGAATTGATAAATTCAGACCCTTATGGTAACGGTTGGATAATTAAGATAAAAATAAAAAACGCCTCTGAACTTGACGATTTATTATCAAGTACAGAATATGCCGGCACAATCAATTCATAACATAAAATTATACATAATATCCGCAGGTCTGTCTTTAAACCCTTGATAGTCATCGGATGACTTGTTATAAAAATGTGTAATACAATTTGATTAAAGTACTCACTATCAATTAGTCATCCGATGACTTACAGACTATCTAATTTTACGGATTTGATGAATATATAAGGATTGTCTTTCGGCAGTCCTTTTTTTCTTTCAATCTTGTTACATTTGCAAAAAACTGTTTATGGAAACTATAATACCTCTTATTTCATTAATTCTCGGTGTTGCCCTTAGTTGGTTCATCATCAGGCAGGTCAATAAAAGAACAAAAATTGACCTTTCTGCTTATGATAATTTGCTGAAAAAAAAAGAAATATTTGAGTTTAAAATCAATGGTCTGGAAAAAGAAATTAATAAAAAAGATGATGAAATAAAAATCATTAAAAATGAACGGAATTCTTTATCGGAAGATCTTTCAAACGTAAAATCATTTTTAGCATCTTCAAAAACACTGATTGATGAGAAAAACAAGGATATTGAAGAACTTAAAATTGAGATAATTGATATTAACAGCGAAATTAAAGAATTAAGAGAAGACCTGAATAAAAGTAAATCAGCATTTATCAGTTCAGAAGAAAGAAATAAAAATCTTGCCGAAAAACTTCAAACACAAAAAGAAGAGATTGAAAAGATTGGTGAAAAATTCAGTAATGAATTTAAAGTGTTGGCCAATTCCATTATGGATGAAAAAAGCAAAAAGTTTACTGAGCAAAACAGAATAAATTTAAAAACATTATTGGAACCGCTTGATGAAAACATTAAAGAATTCAAAAAGAAAGTAGAAGAAACATACGATAAGGAATCTAAACAACGGTTTTCATTAGAATCAAAAATAAAAGAACTTGTTGAATTGAACCAACAGATCAGTGAAGAAGCACACAATTTAACACAGGCATTAAAAGGATCTTCCAAAACTCAAGGTGATTGGGGCGAGATGATATTGGAAACTATTTTGGAAAATTCAGGATTGGAAAAAGGCCGTGAATTTTTTGTGCAAGAATTTTTAAGAGATGAAGCAGGAAACACCATTACAGGAACTGACGGAAAAAAAATGCAACCCGATGTATTAATTAAATATCCCGACGGAAGAAACGTTATTGTTGATTCAAAGGTCAGCTTAACAGCATATGAAAGATATATGGCTGCAGAAACTGATGAAGAACAGGAGAGTGCTGTAAAACAACATGTACAATCAATGAAGAAACACATTGACGAGTTAAGTGCCAAGAACTATGACAATTATACAGATTCTCTTGATTTTGTTATGATGTTTATACCTGTTGAACCGGCATACTTTTTAGTTATGAAACATGATTCAAGTATTTGGAATTATGCATATAAAAAGAAAATTTTACTTATCAGTCCGACAAATCTTATTGCTGCATTAAAACTTGTTGCTGACCTGTGGAAAAGGGAACATCAAAACAGAAATGCCTTTGAAATAGCTGAACGAGGCGGTAAATTATATGATAAATTTGTAAGTTTTGCTGAAAACATGGTGGATATTGGAAGTAATATTAACAGAGCACAAAAAAGTTACGATACGGCATTAAATCAATTAAAAGACGGAAAAGGCAATCTCATAGGACAAGTTGAAAAATTAAAAGAACTTGGAGTTAAAGCACAAAAAACAATACCTCCGAGTTTACAAAGCGGAGATTAATATATCTTCTGCGAATGTTTTTATTGAAAACTGATTTCTAATAAGTTTATCTCAACTTAATATAAACAGGCACTGTACCGTGAGATTCCTCTCCTGAACTATCTACAGCTGTAATAACAAACGTGTATTCCTTTTTAAAAAAACGACCATTCTTCCTGTTAATAATTAAGTAATTATCAGATGTTTTTTGAAAGATGTCATCCTCATCTGCATCTTCAAAATCATAATTTCTGAATTTATACACAAAATATTCAACAATATTTCCGGTTGTATCTTTATCCCATGAAAGCATGATCTTCTTCCCTAATTTTGTTATTATAAAGTTTTCCGGCTTAATAAAATCATTTGATTTGATGACATTTGTATCATTTAGTGTAATATCTGCCACCAAGGTTGTATCAATTGTTTGAAGCCATGGCATACTTGGTGCGGAAACTTTTTCAGTGTAATAATTCAATTTTAAAGAATCACAAAAACCCAAACGGTTTTCCATAATTGATTTTGCCTTATAAAATATGCTTCCAAAAACTTCCGAATTATTCCTGTTAATTTTCAATTGTTTAATCAACTGATTAGGATCTCTCCAAGATGAAGACACAGCATCTTTTTGGGCTTGGTACACAGCTTGCCCTATATACAAATGTTTTCCGTATGTATGTTCACCCCACCAATTAACCAAAGTTGCATAATCTGCATATTTATTTCCTATGGGCCAATATAATTGAGGTGCAACATAATCTATCCAATCGTTTTGCAACCATTTTAAAACATCAGAATATAAATAATCGTAATGAGCCAATCCTCTTGTATCCGAACCTTCCGGATCTTGACTTTTATTTCTCCAAACACCTGACGGAGCAACCCCGAATCTTAACCAAGGCTTTTCTGATTTTATTCTTTTATTAACACCTTTTATAAAGAGATTCATGTTTTGTCTTCTCCAATCGGCTATTAATAATGAATCCGGATTATATTTTAAAAAACTGCTTTTATCCGGTATCTTCATTATTCTGCCTCTTCCATTTCTTGCAGGATACGGATAAAAATAATCATCAAAATGAATACCGTCAATATTATAGCGTTTAACAATATCACCAATTATATTTGTAACATATTCTCTGACTTCCGGAATACCGGGATCAAAATATTTGTGTATATCATAAGTAAAAACCCATTCAGGCTTTCTGTTTGTGATATGATCTTCTGCAATATCTGCAAATTCAATGGTTGCAACAGCTCTGAAAGGATTTATCCATGCATGGAATTCAATATCGCGTTTATGCGCTTCTTCAATGTAAAACTCAAGGGGATCATAATACGGATCAGGAGCTTTGCCTTGTTCTCCGGTCAACCATTCAGACCAAGGTTCAAATTCCGAAGCGTAAAAAGCATCAGCTGCAGGTCTAACTTGAAACATCACTGCATTAATCCCTATCTCCGAAAAATAATCCAACATTTCAATATATTCTTTTTTTTGTTCTTCGACAGACAGGAACTTATTACTCGGAAAATCAATATTCTTAACAGTAGCAATCCAAACTGCTCTCATCTCTTCTCCGGATTCTGTTTGTGCAGAAATATATCCGTGATAAACATGAATTAGAGCAGTTACAATTATTAATGCTTTTTTCATTTGTGGAAATATCATTATTAATGCTTCAATGATTCCTGCCTTGTCGGCAGACAGGAAATGCTGTAATGCTTAAATATAATACAAAATGATTAATTGTTATTCTTTCATTTTTACATTAGGGCATATCATGTTAAACATTTAAGCATTAACTCATTGAAGCATTTTAGCATTTATTGAATTATTCAATAAGTTTCTATTTTCTTTTAAAATAACTATCTCAAAATCTACAGAAGAACTTTCCGTTTTATAATTTTCTGTATTTTTTCTCCCAATTCCAAGCTGACAATAAAGCATCTTTTAAGGATTTTTCTGTTTTCCAGCCTAATTCTGCATTTGCCAAACTTGTATCTGCCCACACTTGCTCAATATCACCCGGTCTTCTTTCGATAATTTTATAGTTTAATTTTAATCCCGTAACCTTTTCAAATGTTTTTACAACTTCTAACACCGAATTGCCTCTTCCTGTTCCCAGATTAAAAATTTCATACCTCTTTTTATTCTTTTTTTTCAGCAAACGTTTTACTGCTGTAACATGAGCTTTTGCTAAATCAATAATATGAATATAATCTCTGATTGCTGTTCCGTCAGGTGTATTATAATTATCACCAAAAATATTAAGTTCCTTTCTTATACCTGCTGCTGTTTGTGTTATATAAGGTATCAAATTATCAGGAACTCCGATAGGTAATTCGCCTATTTCCGCACTTTCATGTGCTCCTATCGGATTAAAATAACGTAATGATACAGTATTAAGTATATCTGATGACATTACAAGGTCTTCAATGATTTCTTCAGAAATTTGTTTTGTATTTCCGTAAGGAGAATCTGCTTTTATAATTGGAGACTTTTCTGTTACCGGAAGCTTTTCAGCTTGTCCGTAAACTGTGCAAGAAGATGAAAAAACAAAATTCTCAATTTTGAATTCTTGCATACTGTTTAAAATATTCATCAATGCAATGAGATTATTTTGATAATATTTTAAAGGTAATTTTACCGATTCCCCGACAGCTTTAAATGCTGCAAAATGTATAATTGCATCGAACTTTGAAGATGATTCAAAAAGTTCATTAACAGCATTACTGTCAACCAAATCAATTTTGTGAAATTTTGGTTTCTCTCCTGTAATGTTCTTTATCCCTTCAAGAACTTCAATCTTTGAATTTGATAAATTATCAATAATCTCAACTCTATATCCGGCATTTATTAATTCTACAACAGTATGTGACCCAATATAACCTGTTCCGCCGGTTACTAATATTTTGTGCATTTTTATTTTTTATTATTAATGTTCAAATTTAAGAATTTATACAGTTTCACCACATTGTTAGTTATATTTTCCTCTTTTCTTGTTCCGTTTCGCTACACTTCACTACACAAGAAAAGAGGAAAACAGATGCAAAAAAATGACAACCTTTTATATTGTATAACTTTAAAAAAATACAAAAATGAAACAAATTTATCATTCTAACGCAAGCAAATATACGATTGCGTTCCGAAATTAACAAAAGTAATCTGCCAAAGAATGTTTTGACAAAGAAATAAAGTTTTTCACAGAATACTGTAAGAAAATAAATTCGGATATTTGAAAACCGGTTCGAAATTAAACTTAACAATTATTTAACGAAAACCCCTAAAAAATATTAAAACATAAATATTAAATTTGAGCATAAAAAAACATATTCTGTTAATTAAATTATTTTTGTTATGAAAAGAAAACTACTGACAATTATTTTAGCGTTTTTTGTGGCTTTTTATATGAATGCACAAGAAAAAAATACTAAAAAAAATGTAAATCAGCCGCATGTTCAAATTTCAAAGAGCATGAAAAAAATGACATCTGTAAAAGGCGTAATTTTTTCAGATGATTTTAGTGCAGATTTAGGATGGGCCTATACCGGTACATGGACAAGAGAAGCTGCAATTGCAGAACCTGATGCAGACCACACAGGTGATACTTATATTCTCGCAAATCCGATTGGTGTTGATTATCCGAATAATATGACAAGAGAATATGTAGTTTCTCCGGTTATTAATTGTTCCGGTCAAACAGCCGTAACTTTAAGTTATTGGAGCTTTTCAGGTTGCGAAAACACACCTTACGACAATATAGGAATTGAAGTATATGACGGAAGTGCATGGGTATTAATTTGGAGTAATTATGATTGGGGAGGCATTAATCAAGAAGAAGAATGGACTTACTATGAATTTGATGTTACAGCACAAGCTGCCGGAAATGCAAGTTTTCAAGTCAGATTTTATTTGGGAGGAACTGATGATTCTTATCAGTATTCCGGTTGGGCAATTGATGATTTTCTAATTACTTACCCTGTAGCACACGACCTTGGTGTTACTGCTGTTGCCCCTGCACCTTATTTTGTTTCGGGAAATACTTATATTCCGACAGCAACTGTTCATAACTTTGGTGCTAATGATGAGGATGTTTATAATGTAGAAATTGAAATTACTGATGCAAATAACGGTTCTCAAGTGTATATTGACAATGTGGATTTTACATATACTATTACATCATGGACTGATTTTGATGCTGAAATGAGTTTAATTTGGATTCCGGATGTTGGTACCTATACAATAACTGCTACTGTTACACTTGCCGGTGATACTAACACCGATAATGATATTTTTTCTGATGAATGCACAGATCAACCTGATTATTGGTTTCAGTTTGGCCAAGACATTGACGGTGAATATGCCCAAGATCAGTCAGGTTATTCTGTAAGTTTAAGTTCAGATGGCTCAAGAGTGGCTGTCGGGGCTGTTCATAACCCCGAAAACGGCCTAGATGCCGGACATGTACGAATATTTGAGTACAACGGAACTAATTGGATTCAACTTGGCTCAGACATTGACGGCGAAGCAGCCCATGATTGGTTCGGCTGTTCAGTAAGTTTAAATTACGATGGTTCACGAGTGGCTGTCGGGGCACCTTATAACGACGGATATGCCATGGGTGCCGGTCATGTACGAATATTTGAGTACAACGGAACTAATTGGGTTCAACTTGGCTATGACATTAACGGAGAAGCCGGCTATAACAACTTTGGATATTCAGTAAGTTTAAGTTCAGATGGCTCACGAGTGGCTGCCGGGGCGTATTCAAATGATGAAAACGGCGAAAATTCAGGACACGTACGTATATTTGAATACAACGGAACATCTTGGGGACAACTTGGCACGGACATTGACGGCGAAGCTGCCGGTGACGAGTCAGGCTATTCGGTAAATTTAAGTTCCGATGGTTCACGAGTAGCTGTCGGTGCATATTTAAACAACGGAAACGGCACAGATGCCGGTCATGTACGAATATTTGAGTACAACGAAACTAATTGGGTTCAACTTGGCACAGACATTGACGGCGAAGCTGCCGGTGACCAGTCAGGCCGATCAGTAAGTTTAAATTCAGATGGCTCAAGAGTGGCTGTCGGGGCACGTTATAACACAGGAAACGGAACCGAAGCCGGTCATGTACGAATATATGAATACGATGAAACTAATTGGATTCAGCTTGGCACAGACATTGACGGTGAAGCTGCCGAAGACCGTTCAGGCTGTTCAGTAAGTTTAAATTCTGACGGCTCAAGAGTAGCTGTAGGAGCACGTTTGAACGACGGAAACGGCAGTCAGTCAGGTCATGTGCGTATATTTGAGTACAACGAAACAGCTTGGGTTCAACTTGGCTCCGACATTGACGGTGAAGCTCTTATTAACTGGTCCGGCTGGTCAGTAAGTTTAAATTCCTATGGCTCACACGTGGCTATAGGAGCAGTTCATAACGACGGAAACGGCAATAGTTCAGGTCATGTACGTATATTTAAATTTTGTCAAACATTTTCTGCAATAGATACTGCGATTTGTAATAGTGACAGTTACACCTCTCCAAGCGGTAACTACACTTGGGCTTCAAGCGGAACATATCTTGATACTATCCGGAATACTGCCGGTTGCGATAGTATGATAACCATAAATTTAACTGTATATCCGGATACTTCTGTTACACAAAACGGCACAACACTTACAAGCAATGCAGTTGGCGCTGTTTATCAATGGTTAGATTGCAATAACGGATACAGTCAGATAGCAGATGCAATAAATCAGAGTTTTACAGCAACTCAGACAGGTTCTTCTGCAGTTGAAGTTACACAAAACAATTGCACTGATACTTCTGCTTGTTACTCCGTAGAAGTTACATATCTAACAGATATTTTTGCAGAGGGTATTAAAATTTACCCCAACCCGACCGACGGCATTATCAATATAAACTTACCTGCAAATTATTCGGAATATCAAATAATCGTTCAAACAATTGACGGCAAAACAATAGAGAAAATAAATGAAATAAACAGCCCGAAAATAAGTATTAAACTCAAAGAAAGTAAAGGCATTTATTTCTTGCATCTGATAAACAATAATGCGAGTTATGTTTATAAACTGATAAAACAGTAAAAAAACACAGAAAAATATTAAGGTCTGCTCAATATTGGGCAGACCTTTTTTGGTGAGAAAAATATTGACAGCAGGTTTTAAAACAGCAAATTTATTGATAAATGAATGTAGAATATGTAATTTAAAAAAAAAAATCGTATGTTTGTTACAAAATCTAATATATTATGGAAA
>JAUVIG010000526.1 GCA_030592825.1 Chlorobiota bacterium
AAATCATTTCATCATTAAAAATGGCAGAACATAATAAACTCGGTAATAAAGGAGAAGACGCTGCTGCGGAATTTCTTGCCGGAAAAGGCTATAAAATAAAAGCAAGAAATTGGAGGTTCGGAAAGTTGGAAGTGGACATTATTGCCGAACATAATGACATGATTATATTCGTTGAAGTAAAAAGTCGTTCCGGAACTTATTTTGAACAACCTTTTCAGGCAGTTACCATGAAAAAACAAAGATTTATAATAAAAGCTGCCAATGCATATATCGAAAAATATGAAATTGACCTCGAAGCCCGCTTCGACATCATTTCAATAGTTGAACAAACCGGCAAACTTGAGATTGACCATATTGAAGATGCATTTTATCCGTTGGTGTGAAAATTAAAACGAAAAACTGTAACTGAAAGACGGCAAAAAAGGGAAAAAACTTCTTTGATATAATTTCAGAGGTAATTGTTTTATAACATTCCCGTAAGTATCGGTATCTGTATCTCTGTAATAATAATAAAAATACGGATTTTGCCTGCTGTAAACATTAATTAAACTAATCGTCCAAACTCTTTCTCCCCGTTTTTTTTGTTTTTTAAAATTAAACCCAATATCAAGCCTGTGGAAGTCTCTCATTCTGTAAGAATTAATTTCATCATACACAAACACTTCTTTGTCTGAAATAAAGTATCTTTCTGTTGCAAGTGTAACCGGATAACCTGTATGATACGCCCAAGTTGCCGAAACAGTAATATTCTTTTTTATCAAATATTGCAAAGCAACACCAATATCAACGGGACAGTCGTATTTAAACGGAAAAGCCTCTCCGTTATTTAAATTTAAAAATTTTCGTTGAGTTTTTGAAAATGTTGCACCAATCCATCCGGTAAATTTACCTTTATGTTTTTGAAGCAATAATTCCAAGCCGGAAGATGTTCCTGTTCCGTTTTTTTCAATCATATCTTCCCAATCTTTATCATTATTAAAAAATGATTCACCCGGTTTAAATGCAATCAGTTCTTTCATTTCTTTATGATATGCTTCAATACTGAATTCAAATACATTATTAAATAATAAAAAAGATGTATTTACTGAATGCTGAAAAGAAGTTTCCGGTACAGCATTTTCTGTTGCAGGCATCCAAAAATCAGAAGGTAAACCTACACCCGAATAATTTAATAAATGAACATATTGGTTCATTCTTGCATAAGAATATTTCACGGATATTTTATCTGAAATAATAAAATTTAACAAAACTCTCGGTTCATAAGAGAAATATGTTTTATTGTTTATTAAATAATTTGATACTCTCATTCCAATATTTGCACTGATAATTTTATATCTAAAATCAGTTTCGATAAAACCGGCATTTTCAAGTGCACCGGTTTTTAATTGATTAAAAGCTGTATCAATATTTTCGGAATAATTGCTTTCTCGTATAAAAGAACTTTCATTAGGTGTGAAAATATGATATATTGAATTTAAACCATATCTGATACTGAAATTCGGTAATATAAAATGTTCAAAATCTAATTTTGCATTAATGTCTTCTATTCCGGAAGTTACGTCATTTGCTTCCTCAAGAGTTGTTGTATCTGTTTCTTTGTTATATTTTATACCGTTTAAATATCTGTATTTGGTATAAGAAACCGTTAAATTGCTGAATAATTTTGAATTAAAAACATGATTAAGTCTGACTGCCGCAAGCGTATTACCCCATTTTGATTTTTTTTCATCTTTTATTAAAAAATTTTCATCTTTATCTTCGCTTTTAAATTTAATAATATCATTTCCTGTATAAAAACTGAAATATACACGGTTCTTTTCTGACAATTTATGGTTTAATTTAAGATTTGTATCATAAAAATCGTATCTGATTTCTCCGGAACTTGCTAATCTAAAAATCGGCAACGCTCTTTTTCTTACAGATATAATAAACGATGACTTATTTTTAACAATCGGGCCTTCAATTAGTATTTTTGACGATAATAAGCCTAATGTTCCTTGCACTTTGTATTCATGCATATTGCCGTCTTTCAGTCTTACGTCTAATATTGAGGACAAACGACTGCCGTATCTTGCAGGAAATCCGCCTTTAATCAATTTAACACTTTTCACTGCATCTGCATTGAAAATCGAAAATATACCTCCGAAATGATTAACATAATATAAAGGTATTTCATCAAGTAAAATTAAATTCTGATCTGAACTTCCTCCTCTCACATATAAGCCGCTTTTGGCTTCACCGCCGGATTGCACACCCGGCATTAATTGAAATGCTTTTATAATATCAACTTCTCCGAACAGATTTGGTAAGCTTTTTATTTTATTAACAGGAATGCTTAATGTACCTGTTTCATTATTTTCTACTATATTATCTTTATTTGCTTCAATAACTACTTCATCTATTTCTTCATTTTTACCGATTAACTCAAAATTAATTACATTATTTCTTGCTTCTGTTATTATATATAAGTTTTCATAACCTATAAGTGAAACAATCAGTTTAACACTGTCCTTTTCGTTTAATGTTAGACTGTAAAAACCGTATGCATTAGTTGTTGTTCCTGAATTTCCGTTTACAGATGAAACAACTGCACCAATTAAGGTCTCTTTTGTATTTGCATCTGTTACATAACCGCTTATGGTATAATTTTGTCCAAAAGCTGCGAATACATTAAAAATAAGAATAATAAAAATATAAAACTTCATTCAAAAAAATAATTAAATTGCTGATTATAAGTTATTTATTGTGTTTTTATTTGTTTGTTTAGTGTTTAGATGTTTATTTATATAATACCAAATCATCTAACTTCTAATTTCTAAAATCTAATATGAAAATTATTGAATTTGAATACTGTCAACTTCTATAGTTATAATATCTGTTTGATAAGCTGCAAAAATTCCGTAACCGTTTTCTGCATTTGTATAAACATTCATAGGTTCATTCATACCAAACAGGGCATCACCTCTTTTATTACAAAGTTGTTGCAAGAAAGA
>JAUVIG010000638.1 GCA_030592825.1 Chlorobiota bacterium
ATATATAATGCATTTTCCGATAAGCCGTAAGTTTGCTTTATGTATTGCAACATAAGCGTTGTTTTTCCGACACCTCGAGAACCTTTAATTCCAACTAACTTTTCATCCCACGGCAATTGATTTAGTAAGTAACGCTGAAAACCTAAACCGGTTTCATTAATTAAATAAATATGTTTTTTTCGTAAATTTTCCATATTTGTTTCTTTCAGAATACAAATATAATAATTATTTGTTTATTACAAAAAACAAAATAGAGTCTTTATTGTTTATTGCAGAATACAAAACTTTGTTATTGTTGTTTGTTGTAAGATACAAAACAAATTATTTTATCTTTTCAATTATGAGTCCACTCCGAAAAGTCAAAATATGCATTAATATCGGTCTGACGGGTTTTCTAATTAACTGAAAATAAGATATTAAACTTATTTTATTTTTGCAAATATACCCGTCTGACCGGTTTTCGGAGCAGACTCAATTATGATTTTTCATTTTCTACTTTTTAAATCTAATCTGCAAGTTCAGTTTAATTTTTTGTTTATTCTCATTAAAATATATTTTCCCAAAATTGTGCCTTGATGTACTTGCTGTTTCTAATTTTGTGTTGTGAAATAAATAATTTTCAAATTCATTACGGTTGTATAAGTGATATGCCAAAACATCACCGTCTTCTTTTACAATTAGATAACCTCCGGTTGCATCGTATTGGCCTGTCCAAACTGATGCAGGCATTAATCCTAATGCAATATCGGTCAGTAAATGTTTTATTTTATATTCGTAGAAGTTATGATGATAACTTAAATCATAATTCATCGGGTTAAATTCTCTTAATTGCTCTGTAAGTTCTGATATTGCCGTTGTTTTTGAAGAAAAAAATAAATACATTAAATTAGCTGTTATTTCAGGCAAATAACTGTCAATCAGAACTAAATTGTTCCCGAAAATTGATTTTTCTGTCTTAACAAATTTTATTTTACTTCCGTATTCTGCTAATTTTTCAAACTTATCTGTAAAGTTTTTTATCGTATTAATTTCGGTTATTTGTTCATTAGTAAGGTTTTTCGTTAACTTATATATAAAATTTGTGGCTTTACTTGCATTCAACAAAGTTGAAGGACTGCCTAATTGTGATTTAATACTAAATCCTAATTCAGGTTTCGTATTTGTTTTTAAATCATGAATTACAACTCTAATATCTGTTTTTACGGAAGATTTTGCTTTTAAAGTTTTGCAATTAATCAACTCTAAAAATTCATTAATTTCAGGAATTGTGAATGTACCGCTTTTAGAACTTTTTATTTTGTCTAAAAGTATTTGAGTTTGTTCTTGAAATTGTTTAACAGGGATTTTAATTTTCTCATTATTCTTTGTTACAGCTATAATATCGCTGTTAATAATATATTCAAACTTACCATCAGTTTCTATACGTAATATCTTGATTATCGGATAAATAAGGTCTTGGATCCTGTTCAAATTTGCATCACCCGAAAATAAGCTTCTTTCACTCAATAATTTTAAAAATGTGTATATTTCGCTCCATTCACCTTTATTTCCTTTGAGCATTTTTCTTGACTTTGTCAATTAATACTTTAGCTGTTGCCTGAATTGCCGGTACGGCAACCGAATTACCGAATTGCTTATATGCCTGAACGTCGGAAACATCAATTATGAAATCTTCCGGGAAACCTTGCAGACGTGCCCATTCTCTCGGTGTCATACGTCGCCAATAGTCTTTATTTACTTTACCTTTTATTTTAGTTACAGGTGTAAAATTCGTTAAACGACAATCAATTACAATGTTTCGTTCTTTACCCATTCCTCCTACAACAATAGCATTTGAACATTGGTCATCAGCAATTATTTCATATCCGAAACCGTTCCCTTTATCAGCATGTCTTTGTTTGTGCTTTATCAATGTATTTTGATAGGTGTCAGAAAGGTAGTATTTAACCGAAACTTCTTTTTTTTCTTTGATGTCTGCAAATGTTTTCTTTTTTTTGGTTGATTCCGGATAATTAAATTCTGTTATGTTTAAATCTTTACGGAAACCGATAATAAAAATACGTTCTCTGTTTTGCGGAACCCCGAAATCTTTGGCGTTAA
>JAUVIG010000340.1 GCA_030592825.1 Chlorobiota bacterium
ATATGTTATATCTGTTTTGTTTTTTGCTGTTATGCAACTAATTGAACTGCCGATGTTCTCATTAAAGTTTGACGGTTTAAGTTTCAAAAAGAATATAGCAAGATACATCTTTATAATATTAGCAATATTGCTTTTTGCATTATTTCAATGTCTTGCAATACCTTTTATAGTAATAATTTATATATTATTTTCAGTTGGGGATGATATTGGAAAATATCTTACACAGATAAATTTCCGGAAAAGATTTATACAGTTTTTTATTAACCTTATCAAAAAGAAGAAATAAATATTATGGAAGCATTAAGGAAAATTGTTAAAATAAATAATAATATTTTGGAATTTAATATGCCTGTGAATTTTAAATCTAAATATGTTAAAGATTATAAAAAAATATCTGACATTGCAATAATTACAAGTTCTTGAGATTTTATTTAATCAAAATTCAATTTAATTATTTTATCAGCCAATACTTCTGCAATTTTACGATATGAAGCATCGGAACTTCCTGCAACATGAGGAGTGAGAATTACGTTGTTTGCAAGTATTAAATATTTGAGATCATCTGAATCTTGATTTGAAATTATTGATTCAAAAGGTGTTTTTTCATATTCTAATACATCCAAAGCTGCACCGATGACTTTTTTTGATTTAAGGTTTGAAACAAGATCAGAAGTCTTTAATACCTTACCTCTTGCCGTATTTAAAATATAGATATTCTTTTTGAACATATTGATGTAATCCCCGGTAATCATAAACTTTGTTTCTTCTGTTAAGGGAACATGAATGCTTAAAATATCAGTTTCTTCAAAAAAAGTTTCTGTGTTAACTTCTTTTATAATATTATATGAGAAATGAGTTTTGTATTTATCGTATGCAATAACATTAATATCAAACCCTTGCAATCTTTGTGCAAAAGCACTGCCCATATTTCCGTATCCCAGAATACCTACAGTTTTTCCTTGAAGTTCAGCACCGGTATTTGCTTTTCTGTTCCATTCTCCTTTTTTTACTTCATTATTTGCAATATTGATTTTGTGAAGTAAACTTAACAACATGCCCAAGGTATGTTCGCCGACGGAATCTCTGTTTCCTTCCGGTGAGTTAATGCAAGAAATGCCTTTCTCTTCAGCATAATTGACATCAATATTTTCCATGCCTGAACCGGCTCTGGCAATAAATTTTAATTGCGTAGCAAAATCAATAAAACTTTTTTCAATTTTAAATTTACTTCTGATTATTAGTCCTTCATAGTTTGGAATTATTTTTTTTAGTTCCGAAAAAGACAGTTCAGGTTTGTATTCACAAATAAAGCCTGCTTTTTTAAGTTTATTTTGCAGGTTCTCGTGAGTAGGTTCAGCAATGAGAATTTTGAACATAGTTTAATAATCTTGGGCTCCTTTCATTGGTTTAGTATTATTAAGATATATTCTTATACCGGCTTTATTTCCTCTTACAAAACCGTCCTCGCTGTATGTATAGTATGCAAGCATTATTGAATTAACTTGTTTATACATTTTTAATTCTTTTTCATCAAAATACCAATCTTCCGTAAATAAAATTTGACCGATATTTTCTCTTTTCCATTCTTTTTCAAGATCTTCAACTTCTTGTACGGACATTTCTTCACCTGTAATATAATTATATGCTTTTAAACGTTTGTTATAAACAGCATTGAAAATGAAATTTGCTAAAACTTCTGTTTTTGCACCGCTTAACCACTCGTCCATATAGTAGTCTTCTGCAGGATCGGGGTTTATTACGTTAGTGATATACATAATACTGTCTGCAACAACAACAGCAGAATCACTTGCATTTAACAAATCGGTATTAATTTCTGTTTTGTTATTTGTATCTTCTTTATTTTCCGATTCATTTGTTTTCTCTGATTTACAGGCAGAAAATATAACAATTAATGCGAGGATGATAATTTTTGTATGTTTCATTATTTTATAAAATTAAGGTAATTGTTTAACTGTTTTTGAATTAGTTTTAATAAGTTTTCAAAAATAATATTTTATACAAAATTAATAAAGGAAAATTGAAAATAAAATTAGCTAAAAAAAAGTTGTCAAACAAATTTAATATGTCTGACAACTTTTTATTAATTGACTTTTAAAAACTGAGAAACTCTTTATTTTTTTATTATTTTAGTTGTAAAAATATTTTTATCAGTTTGAATGCTGATGATATATATTCCGCTTTCTAATTCCGATAAATCAATTGCTTCATTTTGTTGTATATCGGATTTTTTAATTAAGGTTTTACCCGTTATATCAGAAATTTTAATATTTTGAATATTGTTGTTTCCAGTTTCTATGTTAATTATTCCGTTTGTAGGGTTAGGATAAATTGAAATTCCGTTTTGACGTAAATTTTCAATGTCGGTATATTCATTTACCGTAACTTCAAAGATGCAAGTATTTGTGTTTTCGGCATCATCCTTAACTGTCCAAACTATTTTTGTTGTACCGACAGGAAACATTGCTCCGTCTAATGTTGATAATGCGTTAAAATCATTTATAACGCTTGCCACATTACAATTATCATCTGTTGAAACAGGATCAAATTCAGTTCCTGAAACAGTATAAGTTGTTTCTCCTTTACCTAAATTTATAATATGATTTTCAATACAAGTTATTGTCGGATTAGTAATATCTTCTACAATTACAGTTTGTTTAGCTTTAGTTTTGTTTCCGTTTCCATCGTTGAAAAACCATGTGATTATATATGTTCCTTGTTCGTCATAAGTTAAAGGATCAGATGTAGTTCCTTTGACTGTTCCTGCACAGTTGTCGGTTGTTGTCGGAGCTGTCGCAGTTACTGAGCATTCGTCAGTTAAATCACTTAAATCCGGAGTTTCGGGGTTTGTAACATCATCAATAATAACATTTTGAATTTGTGTTGTAATGTTTCCGTTACTGTCGTCGTAAGTCCATGTTATTGTATAAGTTCCTTGTTCTGTATATATAAGAGGGTCAGTTGTTGTTCCTGTGATTGTTCCTGCACAATTATCTGTAGCAGTCGGGGTTGAAGAAACAGTTGCAGAACATTCATCTGTAACAGTTGTTAAACTGCCAGCATCCGGTACCGGAGCCGTAACATCAGCAATAACTACATTTTGAGTAACATCAATACTGTTTCCGTTACTGTCATCAAAGTTCCAAGTAATTACATGAGTGCCTTGTGTTGAATAAGTTAAGTCATCTGAAGTTGTTCCGGTAATTGTTCCGGCACAGTTGTCCGTTGTTGTCGGAGCTGTTGCAGTTGCAGAGCATTCGCCTGTTACATCTGTTAAAGTTGGAGTTTCCGGATCAGTAATATCTTCAGCTGTTATTGATATTGAGGCACATGTTCCGGGCGTTACACATCCTCCCTCGCCTCGTGCATAAAAAGTATAAGTTCCTGCTGACAGATTTCCTGTAGATATTGAATTTCCCGTACCCATATCTCCTACACCGCAATCGGTAGAATACCAATGCCATGCAGTAGCATCATTTAATGTGCCGGAACTAACAGAAAGTGTAGTGGCTGTACCGGGACAAATTGTATTTGACGATGCTGTAAGAATTGGCAAAGTTGGATTAATACAAGAAGTTTCTAATACAACAGGCTCCGGATCAACTGCTCCGTCAATTTCATTACCTCCGCCATTAGCTGTACGAATAAAAGTCCACGGATATGTACCTGCATTACTGCCATTTATTGCTTCACAGGTAATAACTATATTAGCCCCGGAAGTAGCTAAACTTGCATCTTCTAACCTAATTGCAAATGATTGATCTTCTGCCCAGCTTGTTTCTGTATTAATTGTTGCCGAAACACCATTAATTGTGCAAGTTGCAGTTTCAATACCGTTCCATGTTAGTGCATCACTATTTGCATAAGCATAGATTATCATATTAGGTGAAGCAGTAACTATTTGATACGAAAATGTATAAGTTGTAGTTGCTTCGGGCACCGCGCTTCCCGATGACCAAGAAAAATTGATTAAATTAGCAGCACCGGCGACTGAAAATTGAAAAAATAACATACACATAATAAAAGTGATTCTCAAAAACGTAATTTCCTTTTTCATAATAAAAAATTTAAAATTTTGCCTACTCTTTTTACAAATTTGTTAGGATTTTCGGCTTTCTCCCGAATAATTATTTGTTTTTTGAAAATACAATAATATAGGGTTTTGCAGTTCTGTATAAGAGTAAAACCACCTGATTTGTTTAAACAGGTGTTAATACCTATTGTATGAGACAGGTATTTTTCCCGAAGAAAATTTTATAAGGAAATAAAGATTAGTAAAGGGTTTAAGGTAAACATGTATCTTTACGGAGTAAATTTATTGTATTGATTATTGAAGCAGGAAGATTAACCCGCATTATTCACCACTTCAATATTATAATGCTATTAACTTTTTGTTTATTAGTTTGTTATGTGTAAATATATAATAAATCTACATACTCATATTTGGGTGTCACTTGCGATTATCTTTGTGCATCTGCTTTCCCGAATCAAGTTCGGGACAGGCTGTTGCAAAACCCTTGAAATATAAAGATATGTCTTCGGGTTTCGACG
>JAUVIG010000273.1 GCA_030592825.1 Chlorobiota bacterium
TAAATATAATTAGTATCTGTGTGTAAAACCTCTTTATTCCGCAGGATGCTGATTTTATGTTTCAAATAAGCATTGTGCTTCCTGCGGTTATATTGCTGATTATCAACTCCCCCGACTGAAGTCGGGGGCTACTGATATTTTTTCTGTATAATATATTTTATTCATTATAACAACTTTATTGACACACTCTAATTATTCTCAATACATACAGTTTACAAGATTACGAATAGCATTTTAACTTAATTCCCGGAAAATATATCAGTTATAAAGGATAAAAAACAAGGATAATAATACAAAAGAATACCAAATGTTAAAAAAACTTAAAATTTATTAACAAATTTTAACATTTATTAAAATAAATTGCATACTATTGCGTTTGTTAAATAAAGTTAAAAATTTGAAAACGCTGTCAACCCCTAAATACAGAAAATTTTCTGATCTTTTGATTCATCCTCCTAAAGTTGTAAAAAACTTTTTCGGCAGTATAACTTGGAAGATCAATACTACTGATAAGATCATATATTTAACTTTTGACGACGGTCCTATTCCTGAAATTACCGAAAAAATATTATTGGCTTTGGATATTTTTGATGCAAAAGCAACTTTCTTTTGTGTAGGGGAAAATGTTAAAAAATATCAGAGTATTTATAATGAAATTTTATCACAAGGGCATACTACCGGCAATCATACCTATTCACATTTAAACGGAGCAAAAACCGAAACGTCTGATTATCTTACAAATATAAAACAAGCTGCTCAATATATTGAATCTGATCTTTTTCGTCCGCCACACGGAAGGATGAAAACATCTCAACAAAATGAAATCAGAAAAAACTATAATATTGTTCTGTGGGATGTTTTATCATTTGACTTTAATAATAATATTTCAAGCGAGAAATGTTTTAATAATGTAAAACACTTTGCAAGGCCGGGTTCGGTTATTGTTTTTCATGATAATATAAAATCCAAAGACAATATGTTTTATGCTTTAACTCAAAGTTTATTATTATATACTGAATTGGGCTACAGATTTGAAGCATTAACATCGGATGTTATCAATAATCAACAAAAGGTTAAAAAACGATTGCCTGTGTTTACCGGTTTATTTTGATAATTCTTTAGGTAAACTTTACTTTCTTAATTCTTGAAGTTTCTTCAACAAGCGTATTTCTTCTTCAGAATTTTTTTCGGGTAAGATATATTTTAAATCAAGATACAAATCACCAAACATTCCGGGTTTATTGTATATCGGCATACCGTAATTCTTCACTCTTAGTTTTCTTATGTACTTATAATTCTCAGGTATCTTCACTTTAATATTGCCCTTAAAAGTAGAAACAGTAATTTCTCCTCCGAGTATTGCAGTGTAAACATCAATATATTCAGTTTTTATCAAATCGTTTTTTTTTCTGATAAAACCGGGAGTTCCCTTTATGACTATTCTTATAAAAAGATCGCCGTTTTCACCTCCGTATCTGCTTTTTTTTCCTTTCCCTTCAATCTTTAATATATTATTGCTTTCTATTCCGGGTTTAATCTTTATTCTGAATTTACCGCTGCTTGTATTAACAATTCTTGTTGATCCTTCATATGCTTCCGAAAGATTAATTGTAATTTTTCCCCTTAAATCATCACCTTTAAAATAAGAATATCGTCTGTCCGTTTTTCTTTTCCTGAAAAATTGTTTAAAAAAATCTGAAAATTCTGATTCATAAGCTCTTTCTGTATAGTCGGATGCTTTTCTGTATGCATACTGTCTTTGTTTATCGGAAAAACTAATAAAATCATCAAATTTCTTGCGTTTTACAACATCTGATAAAACATCATAGGCTTCTGAAATTTCCTTAAATTTTCCTTCCGCTTTTTTATTATCCGGGTTTTTATCGGGATGCCATTGTTTTGCCAATTTACGATATGCTTTTTTTATATCTTCCTCTCCTGCATTTTTGGCTATCCCTAAAATTTTATAGTAATTTTTAAAGTTCACTTATCAAATTAAGTTCAAAGTTGTAAAGTTATAAAGTTTAAAGAAAAAATATCAAGCATTTTTAGATTTTAACAAAAAAATCCTGCAAAATTTGCAGGATTTTTAGTATTAATTAATAAAGAATTTTATCCTAAATATTTTTTCAACGGATTACTTCTGGATGTTGTTCTTAATCGTTTAATTGCTTTTTCTCTGATTTGTCTTACTCTTTCTCTCGTTAATCCGAATTGTTGTCCGATTTCTTCTAATGACATTTCTTCAACTCCTATTCCGTATGAAAGTTGTAAAATTTTGCTTTCTCTTTCATCCAAAGTTGCAAAAACACGTTCAATTTCTTTTCTTAATGATTCATGAATCAATGTTTTATCAGCAACCGGAGAATCATCATCAGATAAGACATCCAACAGACTGTTGTCTTCACCTTCTTGAAAAGGAGCATCAACAGATACGTGTCTTCCTGAAACTTTCATTGTTTTAAGCACTTTATCTTTTGAAACCTCCAATATTACTGCCAATTCTTCTGCTGAAGGTTTTCTTTGATGATCTTGTTCAAATTTAGCAACTGCTTTTCTGTATTTGCTTAAAGAACTTACCTGATTTAAAGGAAGCCTCACAATTCTTGATTGCTCATTTATTGCTTGCATAATAGATTGACGAATCCACCATACTGCATAAGAAATGAATTTGAAACCTCTTGTTTCATCAAATTTTTCAGCAGCTTTAATTAAACCCAAGTTCCCTTCATTTATTAAGTCAGGCAGGCTTAAGCCTTGGTTTTGGTATTGTTTAGCTACTGATACAACAAATCTTAAATTTGCTCTTGTTAACTTTTCAATAGCAGAATGGTCGCCTTTCTTAATTCTTTGAGCCAATTCAACTTCTTCTTCAACACTAATAAGATCATATCTTCCTATTTCTTGTAAATACTTATCGAGTGAAGCACTTTCGCGGTTGGTAATAGATTTTGTAATCTTTAATTGTCTCATATAATGAAATATAGGTAAGATTAATACAAAAAACTTTTCTCCTTTTTTAAAAGGGATGCAAAAATAACTCTTTTTATTTTATAAAAGTCAAAAAACAAATATTTTTAAATATATTTTTGGTTTAATATGATTTTTAGCAAGTAATTGATTATTTTTTATTGCAAGATACATGTTTCGAGTTACAAGTTGTTTATTGTTGATGAGACCATTGTCCATGCCTGAATAAGGTTGATATTTTTTATATTAAGACATTTTTATTATCAGATAACAATATTTATCATTCTGCCCGGGACTAATATTATTTTCTTAGGTTTACCGTCTTTTAAACGACTTATTGTTCTCTCATCAGATAAGGCAAGTTCCTCAATTTTCTCTTTTGAAATATCTGCAGGAACATCAATAGTAAATCTGGTTTTTCCGTTAAATGCAACCGGATATGTAATTGTATCTTCAGACAGAAAGTCTTTATTAAATTCAGGAAAATTTGCATTAACCACACTTCCTTTATTGCCGATTATCTGCCATAATTCATCAGCAATATGTGGTGCAAACGGAGATAATACGATAATGAAACTTTCAAGTACTTCTCTGTTGTTACATTTTAATTTTGATAAATCATTAGCACATACCATAAATGCAGCTACAGATGTATTAAAAGAGTATCGTTCAATATCTTCACTGACTTTCTTTATTAATGTATGAATAACTTTTTGTTCTTCATTTGTCGGTTTATCATCAGAAATTTTTAAGTTGCCGTCTTTGTCAAAAAATAATCTCCAAAACTTATTTAAGAATCTGGAAACACCTTCAATACCGTTTGTATCCCATGGTTTAGATTGTTCAATAGGTCCGAGAAACATTTCATATAATCTTAATGTATCTGCTCCGTATTCTTCAATAATTTGATCCGGATTTACAACATTGTATTTCGATTTTGACATTTTTTCAACCGCATATCCGCAGTAATATTTACCGTCATCTTCTAAAATAAATTCAGCATTTTCATATTCAGGCCGCCAAGATTTAAATTCTTCAATATCCAAAATATCATTACTTACTATATTAACATCAACATGAATTTCTGTTACTTCATATTCTTTTTTCAAATTGTATGATACATAAGTATTAGTATCTTTAATTCTATAAACGAAATTTGATCGCCCTTGTATCATTCCTTGATTAACCAGCTTTTTAAAAGGCTCATCTTTAACTATATAGCCAAGATCGTATAAGAGCTTGTTCCAGAAACGCGCATATATTAAATGTCCCACAGCATGTTCTGTACCTCCGATATAAAGGTCAACATCTTGCCAATATTCATTTGCTTCTTTTGATACCAGATCTTCTCTGTTTTGAGGATCCATGTATCTTAAATAATAAGCAGATGATCCTGCAAAACCCGGCATTGTGCTTAATTCGTAATGATATTTTCCCTCATACAACCAATTATCAGCTCTGCCCAAAGGAGGCTCTCCTGATTCAGTCGGTTTGTAATCATTAATTTCAGGTAAAGTCAACGGAAGCTCATCTTCTCTCAACGTTTTTGCAATATTATCTTTATAATAAACAGGAAAAGGTTCTCCCCAATATCTTTGACGACTGAAGATAGCATCTCTTAAACGATAATTAATTTTCCTTGTGCCGAGATTTCTTTTCTCAATTTCTTTTATAATTTTTTTTACGGCATCATCAACTTCCAAACCGTTAATTATATCGGAATTGATCAGTTTTCCTTTTTTTGCATCATAGGATGTTTCAGAAATATCACCTCCGTCAACAACTTGAATAATCTCTATTCCGAAATGTTTTGCAAACGCATAATCTCTGCTGTCGTGGGCAGGTACCGCCATAATTGCTCCGGTTCCGTAACCTCCTAACACATAATCAGCTATCCAAATCGGAATTTCTTTATTTGTGAATGGATTAATAGCATAAGAACCTGAAAAAACTCCTGTAATATTTTCCGCATCAGCCATGCGTTCTCTTTCCGTTCTGATTTTTGCTCTTGTGATATATTTATCGGCTGCTTCCGTGTTCTCAATAGTTGTAACTTTATCAACCAATTCGCTTTCGGGTGCAATTACCATAAATGTTGATCCGTAAACAGTATCCGGACGAGTTGTGAAAACTTGTATCTTTTCTTCTGAATCTTTTATTTGGAATAATACATCTGCACCTTCAGATAGTCCAATCCAATTCTTTTGCATTTCTTTTAAAGAATCAGACCAATCAATAGTTTTTAAACCGCTTAGCAATCTTTTTGCATATGCCGTTACTCTTAATTGCCATTGCATCATATCTTTTTGAATAACAGGATGATCGCCTCTTTCTGATACTCCGTCTTTTACTTCGTCGTTTGCTAAAACAGTTCCTAATGCAGGGCACCAATTAACTTTTGTGTTTGAACGATAAGCCAATCTGTAATTCATCAATATTGCTTCTTTTTCGCTTTCTTCCATCCCGTTCCAAACTGCTGCCTCA
>JAUVIG010000557.1 GCA_030592825.1 Chlorobiota bacterium
ATCAAACTACAATTGATTTAAGCAAGCAAGCAGAGGAAATATATTTTGTCAGCACAGAAATTGACGGAATTTATTATACTAAAAAAGTTGTTTTAATAAAATAAATTAATTAAATGCAAGAACAAAATCAGCTTAAAATAAAAGCTTTAAAATTTGATTCTGTAAATAAAACTAAAATCAAACTATCATGAAAAAAAATCTACAATTTCGAAAAAAAACATTTACAAAAGCAATAATAATTTTTGCTTTTTTATTTATGAACCCTGTATTTGTCTCGGCACAAAGTGCAAGTTGGAACTATGTTACTCAAACAGGCAACCTCGGAACAACTTACAGTTGGATTGATTGCTCCGGAGGGAGTGAAATTACCACATTTTCTGCCGGTACTGCAGATGACGGAAGACAGGAAATAAACTGGCCTTTTAATTTTTCTTGTTACGATGATAGCTATACTACTGTAAGTCAATTAAGTATAGGTACAAATGGATTTATTCGTTTAGATGGTAATGCAAGTATAAATAGTGGTGATGCAACAAGTTTCACTTTAGGCAGCACATCTACCGGATTAGGACAAGTAATAGCTCTCGGTACTTATGATTGTAATTTCGGCGATGCAAACAGTCATATTTATTATTTAACTCAAGGCTCCTCTCCAAACAGAATTTTTACAATTGAATTTCAGGACGTTGAGATTAGTTGGAGTAGTACTAAATATGCAGATTTACAAGTAAGTTTTTACGAAACAACTAATAAAGTCGTTATTAAATTTGGTACAGATGACGTTACACAAGCAGGTGCAGATATTGGAATTCACAGTGGCGTAAATACTTATTATAATGATTGGCAAGATGTTGATAACGGAACAAATAACCGTTGGATAGAATATACTCCGCCGGTAGCTTGCATTACTCCGACAAATCAACCAACTTCATTAAACCTTACTCCTTCACAAACACAAATTGACGGTACATTCACGGCTGCTGCATGTTCGCCCGACGGCTATCTTGTAGTAAGAAGTTTAAACTCAACACTGTCTTCAAATCCTGTTAATACCACTACATATACAACCGGACAAGCTCTCGGAGGCGGAATAGTTGTTCAGTCATCATCAGGAACAAGTTTTTCGGCAACAGGGCTTAGTATGAGTACTCAATATTATTTTTTTATTTTTTCTCAAAATTTCAATTGCACAGGCGGACCTTTATACCAAACAACATCTCCTCTTACCGGAAATTCAACAACATTAGCTATGAAAACAGTCCCCTATTCTCATAATTTTGATACCGGTGATTCTTGGGCTGTGAGCGGAACTGCAAATATTTGGGAAAGAGGCGACCAAACAAACACAGCTTACGGTCCACCATCAGGGCATTCAGGGAATACAGTTTACGGAACAAAATTAAATGCAAATTACAATACAGGTAATGTTGATGCATATTTAGATTCTCCTCCGGTAAGTTTATCCGGAACAACTGCTCCGGAAATAAGCTTTTGGATGGATATGGAATCTGAAGATAATTGGGACGGTGGTTCTTTACAATTACGTGTAAACGGAGGAACATGGACTACAATTCTAATGACAGACCCCGGATATACTTTAAACCCGCCTAATAATACAGATGTGGACGGAGTACAAAACGGCGAAGACGGTTGGTGCGGAACTCAACCGGCAGGAGATTGGCAAGAAGTTACAATAAGGTTATTTGATTTAACAACAACCGGGCTTTCTACAATTACAGCTGCAGATTACATAGAGGTTAGATATTGGTTTGGAACAGACGGCACGACTCACAATTATCCGGGTTGGTATATTGATGATTACTCTATTTACGACTGTCTGCCTTGCACTACACCGACAAATCAAGCAACTAATTTATTTCTCTCTCCTTCATATATAACAATTGATGGTGCGTTCAAGGCTGCGGCATGTTCTCCTGACGGCTACCTTATTGTAAGAAGTTTGAATTCAACACTGTCTTCAAATCCTGTTGATGCCACTACATATACATCCGGACAAGCACTTGGAGGCGGAACAGTTGTACAATCTTCAACTGCAACAACTTTCACGGCATCAGGACTTACACAATCAACTCAATATTACTTTTATATTTTTGCATATAATAATGCCACTTGTACTGGAGGTCCTAAGTACCAAACAACATCTCCTTTAACAGGAAATACAACAACACTTGCATGCGGAAGTTCTGCATTTCCGTATAGAGAAGACTTTGAAATCGCAGTACCGCCTACTTGTTGGACTTCATACATAGGAACTAACGGGCTGGGTACAAATAATGACTGGGTACAAGATTCACCGGTACCTCATCCTTATTCCGGAAGTCATCATGCTTATGTATCTTATGAAAACGTTACCGGCGGTTTGGCAGAAGATTGGCTTGTAACACCGCAATTATCAATAGGTACAAACTTTCAGTTAATATATTACGAACGACAAGCTTTTCCTGCTACTTTCAACTCTATGTATTATATTAAAAAATCAACAACCTCACAAACAAGTCATGCAAGTTTTTCTGATATTATAAGCTACAGCGAAGCAGGTTGGGAAGACTCATACAGAAAACATACCGTTGACCTGAGTGCTTATTCCGGGCAAAATATGTATATTGCTTTTGTAATGACTAACGATGGCGATGACTGTTGGTCTGTTGATAATTTTTATATAGGAGTTGAACCCGGCAGATGGGTGGGAAGTATCAGCAACGATTGGCAAACACCCGGAAACTGGGGTAACCGAAAATCTCCTTCTCATACAACTGCTGTTACA
>JAUVIG010000450.1 GCA_030592825.1 Chlorobiota bacterium
ATATTCGGGTTTGATAAAATTACTTCTGCCTTTTACGGCAAAGATGTAATGAATGTATATTTGTGTGTATGAGTTTGGCATTTGTTGTTTGTTGTTATATATAGTCCGTTCCTACGGAACTATTATTATTCTTCGTTTTTTTCTTCACGGCACTGCCGTACCGTGTTACAAATAGTTCGTCTCTACGAGACTTAAATAATTGATTATTTTGTTATATATCTTTTTATATTCTGTATTATCATTAATAATAATGCCGTAGGCATGTTCTATTTGTAACACCGTACGTAAGTGCGGTGTATATAAATCATCATAACATTAGTCCTGTAGGGACGTACTCTTTTTTTCTTAATTTTTATTACAACTATATAGTCCGTTCCTACGGAACTCTTATCATTCTTTGTATATTTCTTCACGGCACTGCAGTACCGTGTTACAAATAGTTCGTCGCTCTGCGACTTTTTGTCTCATTTATCAAGGCACTTTCATACTATGTTACAAATAGGGTAATTGCTGTCGCAATTAATCTATAGGGACTTTTTTTGTTCATGATTAATTTCTTTCTATCTTCAATTATTGTTTTGCGTTATCATTAATAATAATGCCGTATGGCATGTTCTCTTTGTAACACCGTACGGAAGTGCAGTGTAAAATTAGTACACTTTTATCGCATCAAAGTTACATTTTGAGAAGCACATGCCGCAGTTTATGCAATCTTCTTGTCTTATAAAATGAATTTCTTTTCTTTCTCCGTCAAGGGCATCAGTCGGACAATTTACAGCACATGCGGTACAGCCGGTACACATGTCCGGAATAACCTCGTAAGTGAGCAATTTTGTACAATTTTTTGCAGGACATCTTTTTTCAATTATATGAGCTTCATATTCATCTCTGAAATATTTTATTGTAGTTAGAACGGGATTGGGAGCTGTTTGTCCCAGACCACATAAAGAACCGTCTTTTATAAGCAAAGAGAGTTCTTCTAATTTTTCAATATCGCCCTCTTGTCCTTCGCCTTCTGTAATTCTTGTAAGAATTTCCAACATTCTTTTAGTTCCTACACGACAGAAAGTACATTTTCCGCAAGATTCTTTTTGAGTAAAATCAAGAAAAAAACGAGCCATATCAACCATGCAGGTAGATTCATCCATAACTACCATACCTCCCGAACCCATAATTGCTCCTGTAGCATTTACCGAGTCATAATCAACAATTGTATTATCAAGATGTGCAGGGATGCAACCTCCGGAGGGGCCACCGAGTTGTACGGCTTTAAATTTTTTACCGTCTTGAATTCCGCCGCCAAGTTTGAAAACAATATCATGAATTGTCATACCCATTGGTACTTCAACAAGACCTCCGTGATTTATTTTTCCGGTTAATGCAAATACTTTTGTTCCTTTACTTTTTTCAGTTCCGTATTTTGCATATTCAGCTGCACCTTTATCAATAATCCAAGGGATATTTGCAAAAGTTTCAACATTATTAATATTGGTGGGTTTTTTCCATAATCCGGAAGCAGCAGGGAAAGGCGGACGTTTACGCGGCATGCCTCTTTCTCCTTCAACGGAAGCAATAAGGGCTGTTTCTTCACCGCAAACAAAAGCTCCGGCACCTTCTTTTACATAAATATCAAGATTGAAATCTTTAATTCCCAAAATGTTTTTACCGAGATAAGCTTTTTTTCGAGCTTGTTCAAGGGCAATGTTTAAGCGGACGATTGCTAACGGGTATTCAGCTCTGCAATATATAACACCGGCATTTGCACCTATTGCATACGCACCTATAATCATTCCTTCGATAACTGCATGAGGGTCGCCTTCTAATAATGACCTGTCCATAAATGCTCCGGGGTCTCCTTCATCGGCGTTACAAATGATATATTTTTCGTTTGATTCACTTTGTCTTGCAAATTTCCATTTTAATCCGGTAGGAAAACCACCGCCTCCTCTGCCTCTCAAACCTGAATCTAATACCTCTTTTATGACATTATCATAAGATATATTTTCTTCTGCAATTTTCCGAAGAGCTTTATATCCGTCTTTTGCTTCATATTCTTCAATTGACTCCGGATTTATAAACCCGCAATGACGAAGTGCAATTTTTACTTGCCCGTTCCAAAAGATGTCATCTCCTGTTTTTATACCTTCAGAGTGAACAATATATTTTTCAAGCGGAGAATGATTTTTGGTATGATGTTCCAAAATTTCCTCCAATATTTTTTCATCAACACCACCGTAGATATATGAATTATTATTTTCAACAATTTCAACTAACGGTTCGCGATAACACATCCCGATACAACTTGTCTTGTCCGGATGTATATCGAATTTTTTTGTTTCAACAAATTCATTTAGTTTGTTATATACTTTCCCGGCACCGGCAGCGATTCCGCAACTTCCGAGACCGACTATTGCTTTTATTTTATTCATATTTTTTAATATAAGCCATTACTATATTAATACCTGACAATGTTGGGTTTTTTTCGGAAACTTCCGAAAAAACCTATTATATTATGATTCTTTTTCTTGTTTTTTAATTTCTCTGATAACTTTTTTCGTACTTTTATCTGTTAATTTGCCGTAAGTTTCGTCTCCTATCATCATTACAGGGGCAAGTGAGCAACATCCCAAACAGGCAACAGATTCAAGAGTAAATAAATTATCTTCTGTTGTGCCGCCGTCATCAACTTTTAATACTTCTTTTAATGTTTGAGTTATGGCTTTTGCGTTTTGTACATGGCAAGCAGTTCCGTGGCAAACTTTCACGACATACTTTCCGACAGGAGCTAATCTGAATTGTGCATAAAAAGTTGCTACGCCGTACATTGTACTTAATTCATGCCCGGCATCATTTGCAAGTTTGTTAAATGCACCTTCCGGAATATATCCGTATATATCTTGCGTACCTTGAAGTAAGGGTATTAAATTTCCTTTTTTATTTTTATATTTTTCCAGTAAAGAATCAATTAAAGATAAATCAATCTCGTCCGTTGGAATATCATTGGTTTTGGGTAATTGTTGAATTCTGCGAACTCTCATTTGTTATATTTTTAAATTTGGTTTCAAATATAGAAATTTTCACTACTATTATGAAGTGATACAAAACATAATTTAAATAATTTAGAATCATTCTAAATAACAAGCAGGTTATTTGATTGTTTTAACAGGAATATTGTAATTCTTCTGCTTTATTTTTTATCGGTAATAATTCAAATAATGTTTGATTTGTTATAATTTCTTTTGTATTTTTATTAACTTATGCCCTGTATGCTGTGAATCACGAAAAATGTTTTAATCTTGTAAAAACAATTAATTGAAACAAATATCGGATATATTACAAACGGATAAATATTTTTAGTATAAAACCATACAAAATGAAAAAATTAACATTAATTATCACATTACTGATTTTCAGTTCTGTTTTATTAAAGTTAAATGCTCAAACCCCTGAAATTGACAGTCTTGAAAAGCTGTTACGCAACTACACACAAAAAGATACAATCAGAGTTAATTTATTAAATGAAACTGCCGGTAAATTATATATAATAAATATTGAT
>JAUVIG010000603.1 GCA_030592825.1 Chlorobiota bacterium
CCTCTAATAATTAATTTCTTTCAAGAAACAAATATAATGAACAAGATGCAAGGCATAATTTTTTTGGAATAGCCGTAGTTATTGCAAAAAAATTTAACGCAGTCAGATTGTTTATTATATTTGTTCCTATAGGGTTTTCAGAGTTTATCATATACTTCTTCAAATTTTCTTGCATTATCCCGATAGTGCTTCTTAAATTTTCATCGTCTGTGATAAACTCTGAAAATCTTGATGCAAATTAATTATTAGAGGTTGCCTTAAGTAAATTATAATAAAAAATCTATAACTTTACTGAAAATTTAAACCGTAAATTATGCAAAATATCAGCACCTTTGATTTTACAAATAAAAAAGTTATTGTAAGGGTTGACTTTAACGTACCGTTGAATAACCAACTTGAAGTTACTGATGATACAAGAATCACAGCAGCATTACCGACAATAAAAAAAATAGCTGAAACCGGATATGTTATATTAATGTCGCACCTCGGCAGACCGAAAGAAAAAGAAGAAAAATTTTCGTTAAAGCATGTGATACCAAAACTTTCGGAATTACTTGGTAAAGATGTTATGTTTGCAAATGATTGTATCGGACAAGAAGTAAAAGATAAGATTGCTGAGATGAAAACCGGAGATGTCTTATTACTTGAAAATTTAAGATATTATCCTGAAGAAAAAAAAGGGAATAAAGATTTTGCAAAGCAATTATCAGATCTCGCAGATGTATATGTAAATGATGCCTTTGGAACGGCTCACAGAGCACATGCTTCTACGGCAATTATTGCTGATTTCTTTCCTGAAAATAAGATGTTCGGTTTTTTGATTGAGAATGAGTTGGAAAGTCTCCAAAAAGTTTTGGCTCAACCTCAAAAACCGTTTACTGCAATTCTCGGCGGAGCAAAAGTTTCTTCAAAAATAACTGTAATAGAGCAAATGCTTGACAATGTTGATAATTTGATAATTGCCGGAGGAATGACCTATACTTTTATCAAAGCTCAAGGCGGAAATATAGGCACATCATTGGCAGAAGACGAATATATTGATACGGCAAAAGAGATTATGACAAAAGCCAAAGAATTAGGAACAAATTTAATTCTCCCTGTTGACAGTGTTAATGCCGATAAATTTGCCAATGATGCAAATACTGAGCTTACAGCAGTTGATCAAATAAGCGAAGGGTGGATGGGATTAGATATAGGACCAAAAACTATTGATCTTTTTTCAGAAACAATTAAAAATTCAAAAACTATACTTTGGAACGGGCCTGCCGGTGTTTTTGAAATGGATAATTTTGCAAACGGAACAATTCAAATTGCCAACGCATTAGTTGAAGCAACGACAAGAGGTGCATTTACCTTAATCGGCGGCGGTGATTCAGTAGCTGCTTTAAAAAAATATAATTTAGAAAATAAAGTAAGTTATGTATCAACAGGTGGCGGTGCAATGTTGGAATTTTTAGAAGGTAAGGATTTGCCCGGTATTGCTGCTGTTAAAAAATAACTCTATTTTCTTTCCGATATAAATATATCATTACCATTTGTTTAAGGAAATATTCATAAGAAACAGCAGAATAAAACCAATACAAAAATACACGAAAATATCTCCGATTATTGAATATACTGTAACGATACCTTTTGCAGGTAAACGGGTTGTCATTATTTTGTTATTGTTATCAAAACTGCTCATTTTTGAAATCATATCACCATAAGGACTAATTGACGCAGAAAGCCCAAATCTTGTTGACCTGATAACAGAATGTCCCTGTTCTACTGCCCTGAATGCTGCCATTCTTGTATGTAAAGGATCTATACCTCGCCAATCGGGAGAAGGAACAGCAACTATATCGGCATTCAATTTTCCAAATCCTTTTGCAAGATACGGAAAATCATAGTCGTAACAGATTGCTCCCCCTATTTTACTTCCTGAAATATTTATTACTTTTAATGGTTCTTTTCATTTAATTGCAGGTTCACCCGGAACAGTTTGATGTTTTAAAAATGAATAAGCAATTTCTCCGTTTGAATTTAAAAACAAATATTTATTTTCATATTTAAAAGGTTTTTGTGAAACAGGCACAACATAAGATGCCACTACAGATATATTTAGTTTTTTAGTAAGTGATTTCAGAGAATTAATAATAACAGGTTCGTCACCGGGCAGAGAAAAAAATGCTGCTTCATTCCACACAATTAATTTAACACCGCTTTTTGCTGCTTGTCTTGTTCTTGCTAATAGTGCTGCTATAACTTCATCATTATTCTCTTTTGACGGCAGGGGCAAACCGTTAACCTTTGAATCTGTGCCGATTGCTGCAACTTTTATTGTCTCATTTGCTTTTGACTTACCGATATCATATCGCATATAGCCAAAAATAAGCATCACAGACATAACAATTAA
>JAUVIG010000033.1 GCA_030592825.1 Chlorobiota bacterium
AAAACGGCAGATCATCTACATCATTAAAATTATCAAGATCAGGTTCGTTAACTTTATCAGAACTGCTTGTATTTTGTGCATCTCCTTTATCATACGAACCTCCTTCTTTTGAATCTAACATTGTTAATTCTCTGCATAATATTTCAGTAAAATATTTAGTTTGACCGTCTTTTTCGTATTTACGATGAGTTAATTTTCCTTCTATATATAATTTAGAACCTTTTTTTACATAACTTTCAACTACTTTTGCTAAACCTCTCCAAACAACAATATTATGCCATTCTGTATTTTTTACTCGTTCACCGGTTTTATTTTTATATGTTTCGCTGGTTGCTAAACTGAATTTTGCTACCGGAACATCCTCTTTTATATACTTCACTTCCGGATCATTTCCTACATTTCCTATAAGGATTACTTTGTTTACTGACATAATAAATTTATTTTATGGTTTATAAAAGAAACAAAATTAAGTATTTTTTTTTGATATTAATAATTTCTTTCTTTTTTTTATTATTCATTAAAAACAGGCGGAAAAATTCCAATTGTATCAAGTTTTATAACAGGAGTTTTTTCAATATTACTTTTGTTAAAATCTCTGTCAACAATGTAGAAGTTATACATTATGGAATCGTACGGAAGTTCACCGGATTGTTGAACAGTAAATTCAATATCAATATATATTTCAGCAATTAATGTTTTGTTTTGTCCTTGAGGTTCAACATAAGGAACTCTGAAATTTCTTTGTTTTTCAGGATCAACTTCAACAGTATCACCGTCAATAATTTCAAATAATATTGTAAATAAATTATTATTGTACAGGCTGTCCGGATGATAAACACCTGATGTATCACTGTCCTTTAGGCCAATATCACCGTCTCCGTCGATAATGCCGAATCTTAATTTGAATATTTTAACATCATTTCCTAAAAGGTCAACTGTATCGGATAATATTATTTGTTTAAATGTTAAATGAGGTTCAATCGGATATTGTTGAGGTGTAGGACAAGCCGATAAGATTGTAATTAATAAAATAAGTATTGATAAATAAACGATATTTTTAAAATTGCTTAACATCCGGTATTATTTTTTTTCTTTTGATTTATTTCTGAAAAACAGTTTAAGCGGAACTCCCGTAAAATCATAATGACTTCTTAACTTGTTTTCTAAATATCTTTTATACGAATCTTTAATATATTTCGGAAAATTACAGAAAAATGCAAATGTTGGAGCATGAGTCGGTAATTGTGTAACGAATTTTATTTTAATATATTTTCCTTTATGTGCCGGTGGTTGGTAATTCTCAATTTCTTTCAGCATAACTCGATTAAGTTCAGGAGTTGAAATTCTTTGTCTTCTGTTTTTAAATACTTTTATTGAAGTTTCAAGTGCTTTAAAAATACGTTGTTTGGTTAATGCAGAAATAAATAATATCGGAACATCATTAAATGGTGCCAACTTCTCTCTTATATTTTCTTCATATTTTTTTATAGAATCAGTATTTTTTTCATACAAGTCCCATTTATTAATTAATACAACAACACCCTTGCTGTTTTTTTGAATTAAACTGTAAATACTGAGGTCTTGTGCTTCAACTCCTCTTAAAGCATCTATTATTAACAAACAAACATCTGAATTCTCAATTGCTCTGATGGCTCTCATAACAGAATAGAACTCAATATTTTCCGACACTTTGCTTTTTTTCCGGATTCCGGCTGTATCAACTAATATAAAATCGTGACCGAATTTGTTGTAATGAGTATTAATTGAATCTCTTGTTGTTCCCGAAATAGGTGTAACAATATTTCTCTCCAAACCAATCAGGGCATTTATTAATGATGATTTTCCGGCATTCGGTCTTCCTACTACTGCAAACTTAGGTAATTCAGATTCTTCCTCATTGTTATCTTTTACAGGAAAAGATTCAACAACTTTATCAAGAAAATCTCCTGTTCCGGAACCGTTAATAGATGATATATTAAATAAGTCTTTCAAACCCAACTTATAAAAAATATTTGCATCATATTGCAAAGAAGAATTATCAACTTTATTAACAACCAAAAAAACAGGTTTATCAATTTTTCGTAATATTTTTGCAACGGATTCATCTAAATCAGTAATTCCGGTCATAACATCAACTACGAAGAGAATTACATCTGATTCATCAATGGCCAAATCAACTTGTTTTCTTATTTCATCTTCAAAAATATCATCTGAGCCGACAACATAACCACCGGTATCAATCAGAGAAAACTCAATTCCGTTCCATACTGATTTTCCGTAATGGCGGTCTCTTGTAACCCCGCTTGATTCATGGATGATCGCTTTTTTTTGTTGGGTTAATCTGTTGAATAAAGTTGATTTCCCTACATTTGGTCTTCCTACAATTGCAGCAATATTGCTCATAGTTTGGTATATTTTTTGCAAATATATGAAAAATCGTATGATTTGACAGTTTTTTTAGAATTGTTAAGAAAAAATATATTATTGAAACATTATGATTTTAAATTATTTATATATACATTTGTGAATTATTTTTCAACAACCTAAAAAACATTTTTTACTATGGCATTAAATCAAATTATTTTGTCATGAGAAAAATTAAATACCGTTTCAATTCAGAAACATTAAATTACGAAATAGACAACCGAAAGTTTTATAAAAAAATACTTAAATCTTTTTTCCCTAAGTTTTTTATCTCTGTTATTTTGGGGATAATATTTTTTTATATTTTTACTTTTTTCGCAGGTAATCCGGGAGAGTTGTTTACTTCTGAAAAAAATGATGATCTTAAACTAAAATATGAACTTTTAAATAAAGAGTTGGATTATACGGTAAACACATTGGAGACTCTTCAACATAGAGATGATAAGGTTTACAGAATGATCTTTCAAGCAGAGCCTGTTTCTGCATCAAAAAGGAAAGCCGGTTTTGGAGGTTCTGACAGATATATGTCATTTAAGAAATATGAAAATTCTGATCTGCTGATTAATACAAGCCAAAAGACAGATATATTATCAAAAGTTATGCTTGTTCAATCAGAATCTTATAACGAAATTTTTGATCTTGTAAAGAATACCGAAAAAATGGCATCTTGCATACCTGCAATTCAGCCGATAGCATTAGATGATTTAACAAGATTCGGTTCAGCATACGGTAAGCGTTTGCATCCGATTCTGGGTATTTGGAAGATGCATACAGGTGTTGATTTAACTGCACCGAGAGGGACAAAAATATATGCTGCCGGTGATGGTATTGTTTTTAAAGCTTCAGGATCAGGCGGAGGATACGGTAATATTGTGAAAATTAATCATGGTTTCGGGTATGTAACTTTTTATGCACACATGTATAAAATTTATGTAAGACCGGGGCAACGTGTAAAACGAGGAGATGTGATAGGTACTGTCGGAAGTACAGGACTGTCAACTTCACCTCATTTACATTATGAAGTTAGAATTAACGGACAACATGTTAATCCGGTTAATTTTTATTATGAAGATTTAACTGATGAAGAATATCATGAAATGATTGAAGCATCATCAACTGCTCAAACACATATTTTTGAATAATGTTTCAATTGTGAAAAGATTGAAAACTCTTCGATTTATATTAGCGGAGAGTTTTTTTTAAATTAAAATTTAAAAGGGGAAATATAGAGAATGGGATTATTTAGTTTTTTGAATAAAGAGATTGCGATAGATTTAGGAACTGCAAATACTATTATTATTGAGAATGATAAAATAGTTGTTGATGAACCCTCAATTGTTGCAATAGCTGAGAATGATAAGTTAATTGCATTGGGGAATAAAGCACTTCAAATGCACGGGAAGACACATGAGGGAATCAGAACCATAAAACCGTTAAGGGATGGTGTTATCGCTGATTTTATGGCAGCTGAGCTTATGATTAGGGAGATGATAAAGATGGGAACTTCGAAATCCAAATTTTTTTCACCTTCTTTGAAGATGGTAATTTGTATTCCGTCAGGTAGTACAGAAGTTGAGATTAGGGCTGTACGAGATTCTGCTGAACATGCAGGAGGAAGAGATGTATATATGATCTTTGAACCGATGGCCGCAGCATTGGGTATGGGAATTGACGTTGAAGCTCCTTCAGGTAATATGGTTGTGGATATAGGTGGCGGAACTACTGAGATAGCTGTAATTTCGCTTGGAGGTATTGTCGCTGATAAATCTATAAGAATTGCCGGAGATGACTTTACTCTTGATATTAAAGAATATATGAGGCATCAACATAATATCAAGATAGGAGAAAGAACAGCAGAAAGAGTGAAAATTGAAGTTGGTGCCGCTATGGCTGATATAGATAATATTCCTGATAAATTCATTGTAAGAGGCCCGCATCAAATGACAGCTTTGCCGATTGAAATTCCGGTGTCGCATGATGAAATTGCTCATTGTTTGGATAAATCTATTGCAAAGATAGAATTAGCAATTATCAGTGTACTCGAAAAAACACCTCCGGAACTATATGCAGATATTCATGAAAAAGGAATCTTTTTAACCGGTGGAGGTGCATTATTAAGAGGATTGGATAAACGATTATCCGAGAAAACAAATATTAAATTTCAAATTGCCGAAGATCCGTTGCATGCAGTTGCAAGAGGAACAGGAATTGCTTTGAAGAATGTTGAAAAATTTCGATTTTTAAAACGTTGATAATTCTGCTGATAATAAAGGATTTACCATTATTTTACCGGAAATATCTCATTTTAGCATTCGTAAATATTCCACTTAATTAGCGGCAGAGCATTAATAAATTGTGATATTTTCAACCAATCCGAATAAACTGAAAACATGAGAGATTTTCTCAAATTTTTGTTAAGTTCTCATTTATTTCTCTTATTTTTATTATTAGAGTCTGTTTCTGTTTTGTTGGTTGTAAGAAATACCGAGAAAGCTGATTTGTTTATTTCTTCTGCAAATTCATTTTCAGGGTTTTTTAATAAAAATATTACTTTTATCTCTAAATATTTTTCCCTTAAAGAAAATAACAAAGAACTTTTTCAAGAAAATGAAAAACTTCATAATATATTAAATGCATTAAAACAAGAGCCGCAAAATTTTTCAGAAGAAATTGAAGAAATCGGGTTTTTTTATCAATCTGCTGAAGTAATAAAAAATTCTGTTCACAGCCCTTATAATATAATTACTTTAAATAAAGGTAAAAATAATGGGATAACAGAAGATATGGCTGTTATTTCTGATGCCGGAGTTGTAGGTGTAGTGGTTAATGTCAGCAATAATTATTGTACAGTAGTTTCTCTTTTGAATATAAAATTCGGTATCAATGCAAAGATAAAAAGAACCAATTTTTTCGGTACAGTAAAATGGGACAAAGTAGATTACAGATATATTATATTAAGTGATATTCCGGATCATTCTCCGCTTTATGTCGGAGATGAGGTCGTTACCGGAGGTTACTCTGCAATTTTTCCCGAAGGGATTAAGATAGGAACTGTTGATGATTTTCATAAAGAAAAACAGAATAGTTTTTATAAAATAAAAGTAAAGCTTAGTCAAGATTTCAAGAAATTGAAATATGTTTATATTATTGATTATTTCGGCAGAGATGAAAGACTCCAACTTGAAGACAGTACATTAAGGCGTTATCAGTTTTGATTTGTATAAGGCAAGCTCAATTAATTTGAGCTAAAACTTTTCATAAAACATACTTTTAATCGGATTAATAATTCTTGCCGCCAAGGGTAATTCTTCCGTTATTATGTCTGCATTTCCTTTCATATTTTGTTTAAAATGTAATTCCTTTTTATAATTCGTATTTAAAGAATCGGGAAAACTCAACGTTGCTATATAAAACTCATTTGATTGCACTAATGAAATTGCTTCAATTTTTGCTCTTACCATACCGAATTGAGTATAAGGAAAATCATCAAACTTTACATTTACGTTTTGTCCGGGTTTTACTTTTCCCGAACCGGATAAGGGAATTTCGGCATAACCGATTAGCTTTGATGTTTGTTCGGGAACTATCGTAAATACAGTTTCTCCGACAGATACATTTTGATTAATATTTTGATAATTTATAAATGTAATGATGCCGTCTACAGGACTTTTCAGCAAATAATTTTGTTCCCAAAGTTTTATTTGTGCTTTGAGATTTGCAATTGTTTCGGTGATTTTTGTTTCAAATTTTCGTTTTTGATTTATTTTTTGAAGTTCAGTTTCCAATATATTTTGTTCTAAATCCGCAATTTTTATTTCAGTAGTTGACAATGAACTTCGGTAACTTTCATAAGAATTATTTTTTTGAATTACACGACTTTTTGATTTCTCAAAATCGGAAACCGACAAAAATTCTTTTATATATAAACCGGAATCTCTTTTCAATTGTTTTTCAGACAAATAAAAATCTTTTCTCGACAGATTTACTTGCCTTTTCAAATTTATTAAATGCTTTTTATATGCTTTTATTTGCTTTTTATATGCTCCAATTTTCTTTTTATGATAATCTAATTCAATAAAATCTTTATATCCTTTTATCTGACTCTCTAATGTTGAGTAATATGTTTGAATTTCTCCGAGACGATATTTATTGTCAAACTTATAATTAATTGAAAATTGTTCAATATTCAGATGTTGATTTTCAAATAAATCAATTTCATTTTTAAGTTTCAGCAAGTCTTGATAGTTACAAGTATTTTCAATAATTGCAATAATTTGCTCTTCTTTGACTTCTTGCTTGTCTTTAACGAAAAGTTCTGTTATCTTTCCGTTTATTCTTGCTTTTATTTCCGCCGAAGGATTATCTCCTTTAACAGAAATACGTGCCGTTATAATATCGGGGTATTTGAAAAAGAAACTGCCGATTAAGATCATAAAGATAATTGCAAAAATCACGGTAATTCCTATTCTGATAATTCGAGCAGGAGGGGTTCCGATTATTTCTTGAACTTCTTCACTTCTTATTTCTATGTTTTCGGGCATCTGTAAGTTATTTAGGAAATAGTAAATTAGTGATTTAGGTTTTGTTTCGAGTTACGAGTTGCGGGTTGTTTCATGTTTGTTTTTTTTTGGAATTTGTTTTTTGTGATTTGGAATTTGCTTTATTGCGGTTTTCAGATTACAAATCTGATACAGTTTTCTTTCGGATTACAAATCCGAAAGAGCGTTTATTAATCACCTAATTCCAATTGATTTTTAACGAGTTCGTAATAGGCTCCTTTCTTTTTTGTGAGTTCTTCGTGTGTTCCTTCTTCAATTAATTTTCCTTTTTCCAAAACAACAATTTTATCTGCATTTTTTACTGTGCTTAAACGATGTGCTACTACTATTGCTGTTTTTCCTTTAAAAAATTTGTCCAAATTATCCATTATTATTTTTTCATTATTTGCATCAAGTGCATTTGTTGCTTCATCGAAAAAGATAAATTCCGGGTTTTTATATACCGCTCTTGCTATCAGTATTCTTTGTTTTTGTCCTTGGCTTAATCCTACGCCTTGCTGGCCGATTTTTGTATTGTATGATAAGGGTAAACTCTCGATAAATTCGCGGATATTTGCCACGTTTACGGCATGCAAGAGTTTTTCTTTATTTACGGTTTCATCACTTACGGCAATATTTTTTGCAATGCTGTCTGAAAATATAAAACCTTCCTGCATTACGGTTCCGCATTTGTCTCTCCAAGCCCTGATACTGAAATTTTCAAGACGAATTTCTCCTGTTCTAATTTCGCCTTTGTCGGGAGGATAGAAACCCAGAAGAAGTTTAATCAATGTTGTTTTTCCGCTTCCGCTTGTTCCTACAATTGCTGTGATTTTTTTATCGGGAACTGTTAAATTAATGTCTTTAAGAACAAAATCATCAGGACTTCCTGAATAACTGAAAGATAAGTTATTAATATTGATTTCTCTTTTTTCGGGAAGTTCAGTTATTTTTGCTTCATCGGGTTTTTCTTCGTCATCTTTCAAGTGAATTTCACCAAGCCTCTCCAAACTTATTTTTGCATCTTGTGCTGAACGCATAAAGCTTATCATTTGCTCCACAGGGCTGTTTAATTGTCCGATTATGTATTGAACGGCGAGCATCATACCGAGTGTCATTTCGCCGTGAATAACTGATGTTGCTGCAATAAATGATATGAAGATGTTTTTAGTTTCATTAAGAAAAACTGAACCGGCTTGTTGATATTGGTTTAATGCAAGGCTTTTTACATTTACTTTAAAGAGGCGAGCTTGAATGCGTTCCCAATCCCAACGTTTTTGACGTTCGCTGTTGTGAAGTTTTATTTCTTGCATTCCGGTAATAAGCTGGATTACATTGCTTTGATTATCAGATAATTGGCTGAAACGTTTATAATCCAATTCACGTCGTTTTTTCATAAAGAACCATATCCATAAGCCGTAAAGAAAACTTCCGACAAGGAAAATAACGAAAATTTTCGAACTGTAAAACAACAGAACAATACCGAAAATAATCAAATTTACGAATGCAAATATTATGTTCAAACTTGTGCTTGTAAGGAAACTTTCAATTCTTGAATGGTCATTTATACGTTGAAGAATATCACCTGTCATCTTTTTATCGAAAAAACTAATCGGCAACTTCATAAGTTTGATAAGGAAATCGCTGATAAGTGAGATATTTATACGAGTACTGATATGCAACAGTATCCATCCTCTGATAAAATCAACGGCTGTTCTGCCGATATAAAGTGTAAGTTGTGCGATAAGAACAAGGTAAATAAATCCTATGTTTTGATTAGAAATACCGAAATCAACTACCGCTTGTGTTAAGAAAGGAAAAATTAATTGTAATAAACTTCCTGTGAGTAAGCCGAGAAAAAGTTGAGTTATAAGTTTTTTGTGAGGTTTTATGTATTGAAATAAAAATTTAAAACTTGTTTTATCAAGCTTATCATCTTCTGTTTCGTAAAAGTCGGGTGCAGGCTCAAGTAATAATGCAATTCCTTTTTCTTCACCGCCTTTTTTTGTGCTTAGCCATTTGTTGAGAAATTCTTTTTTTGTATATTTTAATAATCCTTCGGCAGGGTCGGAAATATATATTACCTCACCCTTTTTTGAGATTTTATAAACTACAACAAAATGGTTTTGTCCCCAATGAACAATGCAGGGTAGGTTTGCTTCTTCAGTGAGCTGTTCAAAGGTGATACTGACACCTATTGTACGCATACCTATTGCTTCGGCAGCATCGGAAATGCCCAATAAAGATACACCTTCACGAGTAATGCGGCTTTTTTCACGCAGGTTTTGGAGGCTGTAGTTTTTCCCGTAGTGCTTTGCAATGATTCGCAGACATGAGGGTCCGCAGTCCATGGCATCTAATTGTGTATAGTGGGGGAATTTCAATTGATTATTTTATTGATTATTTATAATTGATTTTAATTAAAGGGGTGAATATAGGGGTTTTTGATGAAATATGAAAGGATTTAGTTCTTTAGTGTTATAATAGATTTTTCCGACATAATTGTAATATTTTCAGATATATCATACAGGGTTTAACGTTTTTAGTTGTTTATAATCTTTTTCATATATCATGGTTTTGTAATAAAATGAAATAACATAAGGTTTATTAATTTTTCAAATAAAATCATTTTATTATTCCTTTATAAATAAGCCCCCTAACATACTCAGTAAAAAGATTTTTTAAATATGATTCGCTTAGATCGTCAGTATCAATAGAATTAATGAATTCATATTGAGCCTTTCTTATAGATTTAGGGGTTTTAAAAATGTTAATTATCAATTGAATAATTTCTGAAATAATTAGTTGTTCTACTTGATATGGATCACAGGGTGTAAGAAGCATAACAAATTCATTATCGTCTGATTCTCTTTCATTATTTGAAACCCAATTACTTTTTGTTTTTATGACTTTCACTCTTTTATTTAGGCTTAATTCAGTTTCTAAAAAGTCATTATCAAGTAAATTTAGTATTTCTTCTGATTTAATGAATTGGTTATAGTTTTTAATAAAATCTAATGAAGAATTATTTATGTTAAATTTCATATTTAAAATACTTTCTTCTAAAAACACAAGTTCTTCAATTTCTATATTTTGAATATTTTTTTGAATAAATTTTATAAAACTATTAAGCCCAAATTTATTAGTGTTTAAATAATTATTTAGTATGTTAGGATATAAATTATTTATTGTAGAATATAATCTATTAGAATTAGCACTTAAAATGGTTCTCTTTAATTCAGATACGTCTATTAATAATTGCTTTTTATTATCATAAGGTTTAATTGTTACATCACTTTTTTTGCTTTTTTCTATTAATTTATATAATTCAATAAAGACAAAACCAATTCCTTCAATACCACTAAACAAATCAAAATGATTACTATTTATTTTTTTATCTGAAAATAAATATTTTCCATGTAAATTCTTGTAATCTATCATATTCTTTACTTCGTGCTTTGCCAGATACAATAAAGAATCATCATTTAAAATTTCATAAGCTTTCATATAAAAGTAAACATGACCGGATTTACCATATGCAAAAGAAAAATCTTTACAAGTTGTGTTATCCTTTAACTTTTTTATAATTTTATTAATATCTTCAAAAATTTCTTCACTCTTAAAGTTATCATATAATATTAATTTTGAAATTCCTATACCCGTTGAACCAAAATAAAATGATGTGTCATCTTCAGAAGAAAAAAAATAATCAAAGTCTTTTTCTGAAAATTTATTAGTCAGAAAAATAAAATCATCATAATTAGATAAGATTTTTTTATAATTCTTCCAATTTAAATTTTCGTCATCCCAAAAATTACTCTCATATTTCAATATATCTGTAACTAATTCCTTTAAAAAGGAATTATCAAATGTTTTTGAAATAGTTGATAAAACAAAAATAATTCCTGAAACACCATTTATAAAATTAATAGGTTGTTTAATATTAAAATCATCTTCTTTCCAATACAATCCCTGATTATCAATAATAATATTTGATAAAATAGATTTTAAAACAAATTTTAAAACTCTTAAATTTTTTTCTTCCTTAAATATTTGATATAGGTCAAATAATACAAACAATAAACCGGCTTTTCCGGTTGAAAAACTACTATTAACATACTTGGAATTTATAAAGCTTTGAATATTGTTTGATTCAATAACTGTATCAATAGTTGAATATATATTGTTATCTTTTTTTAATTTATAAATTTGAATTAAAACGTATATTAATCCTGCTTTTCCATTAAATAATGAAAAGTTATTATTTTCTGTTTGTAAAGAAAAAATGATTTTTAATTTTATTTCTTCAATTAATTCAAGGATTTTAGGTTTTTTTGTAATTTTATAATATTCAATTAAGAATAGAATAGAATCAAAATTACCTGATATTAAATCTATTGAGTTATTGCATCTAATATATTTTTGATTAATTTCCTGTTCATCTTTGTTTAACAAACTATTTTTTAATCCGGAAATAATATTATTTGAGATGTTATTAATTTCTTTGATTAATATTTCATCCATATTTGATAATCTATATTTGATTTTTCTTTAAAAGTTCTATAATTTTAAAATAATATTCAGGATAGCTTATCAAAAGTCTTCTTTCGAGTTTTTGACCTATTTCCTTATTTTTTTTATAATCTCCTACAACATGAATATATTTAGTATATTTCTTCACATCATTGAATTCTGCCAGACCTTCAAATTTTTCGTTAACATTCTTTTTAAAGAATATCAGTTTTTTTTTCTCTTGTTTTACTATGTTATAGAATAACAGTTGTTCAAATACAGTATTGAAGATACCAATATTAATTTGGTTTAATTTGTTAATATTTTTATCAATAAATTTAAAAGCCTCTTTTGTATATTCTCTAATAAATTCAGTATCATTACCCCCAAATATACCTGCATTAATTGAGTGAAAATCCGTCTCATTTTTCAGTTTTTTTATACACGAAGGTATATATGAAAACTCTGAAAATATTTCATTAAGAGATTTTTTGTAGTAGGGAAAATTTATTTCCTTGTTTTGTACAACTAAATCTGCATTTTCAATTTCTTCATCAAATTTTTCCCAAATAAAAGCATCTCCGTCAACATGCAGGAATGGCTCTTTTTGCTTGCTGTATGTATATATTTTGCCGATTGCCCACAAATCAAAATCGTAATTATTTAGAGTATCTAATACAATATGAACTTTAGTATAGGGCAAATCTAATTGATCAATTAATATTTCTTTACCGTATTCATCGGTATATAATTCCACTTCGTCATAAAATGTTTTAAATTGTAAACAGCTAAGAGTCCAGCTCATATAATTGTATTTTTTTTCGGACCAACCTCCCATGAATCTATCAAAATCATTTATTTGTTGCTCTTTAAAAAGTGGTTTTGTCCAAAGACTATGGATTATTTTCATTATTTATACAGATATGATTACAAAAAAGAATTGTGCAGAGATTTTTTATTAAATTTATCTTGCAAGTTTATTTATTTTAGCTTGTCTGTCATATTTTGAGTTGCCTATTCTGAAAATGGCTATAAATTGCATTCGTTGAAATACATAATCTCTTTCGGAATAATGATAAAAATCATCAAGATAATATTCTGAAATTTTATTTTGTGTTCCGAAAATATCTTTTGCTCTGATATCAAAACTAAAACGCTTATTAAATAAATCAAACTTTACAGATGCGTTTGTATAAAAATTACTTTTGACGTTTCTGAAGATGTCTGCATTATCTGATACATAATACGGAGAAATTTTTACAAAAAATCTGTTAAAAAAGTTATAAGATATATTCAACTTTGCATTATAAACAAAACTTTTATTTGTTAAAGGTAAGTTATTATAAGTCCCGGTTAAATTTTGATAATATGTATTTGTATATAAACGCAGTTTCAGGTTTTTTACAGGAGATGATGAAAGACTAATTTCGGTGCCGGTAAATTTACTGTCGGCACAATTTGCATAAGTTTGTAAAACAACTGTTTGCTTAAAATAATCATCATAAACAGGTTCAGAAACTTGTATAATATCATTCTTCGTGTTTCGTTGATAAAGTGATGTTGTAACATTAATTTTATCAAAACGCTTAAAATAAGAAAATTCATAAGAATTTGTTCCTGCAAAATCTAAATTAGGATTACCCGATTCTGTATAATCATTATTTGTTCTGTTGATATACGGATTAAGATGATAAACAGGTGTATTTACTCTGCGACTGTAACTTAATGAAAAATTATGTTTTGATTTTGTTATATATGAAAGATGTAAGGAAGGATATAAATTAGAATATGCTTTATTCAATTTGTAATTGGGAATTGTTTGATTCAAATTATAAACTTGTTGCTCATACCTTAAACCGAGTTTATATTTTATTGATAAAAGTTCACCTGATAAAGTAGAATATGCTTGATAATTCGGAATTTTTAATATATAATCGTTACTTAAGTTAATATCATTACTCCGGATATTATTTAAATTCGATGAAGTATCAACAAGGTTTTTGTATGATACTTTATCCGTGAGATAAAAATCAAATCCGGCAGAAAATAAATATTTTTCTTTAAATGGATATTTATAATTTGCAAGGATTTTTGTAAGAAAATAATCATCAGTGGGTGTTGATTGCTGATAAAAATCAGTACCGGTTAATTTATTATTTTCATGTTTATTTAAGTTTAATTTATCTGAACTTTTATATGTATTAAATTCAAAATCAATATTATGCCCTTTTTTATTAAAATTATGATTAAGATTTGAGGTGAAATAAACATAATGCCCCTTTCTCTTTTCAATACTGTTTGATTCCATTAAATAAGCATTATCATACCTTCTTATTATTTTGTTCTCAAAAGAGTCTGTAAAAGAATAATTGAAATATTCCAAAGTCAAACCAATATCTGTTTTGTCATTTAAATGGTATGTAAATTCACTATAAACTTTTCCGCCTCTATTAAAATAGTAATTATTTTTTTTATATTCGGTATAAAAGGTTGTGTCTTGATTTATTAAAGAAAAACTTTTATCATAATATGTCAATTTTCGTTGAGACTTAGAACCGATTGCATAAATATTAAAATCAATTTTTTTTTTTGTAATATATACAGTTGCCCAAAGACCGAAAGTATTGTTCGTATTTAAAACTGTACCAATAGCAAACAAACTATTTTTATAGCTTTTCTTTTTTAATACAATATTAACAATACTGTTTGTATTAGTTGCTGTGTATCTTGCCGAAGGATTTGTAATTACTTCTATTTTTTCTATTCGTGATGCGGGCAGTAATTTTAAATAAGTTTTTAGATTTTCTTCTTCTTTTCTTGACGGTTTTCCGTTTATCCAAACTTTTGCAGGTTTGCCTCTTATAATAACATTTCCTTCAATATCTATATAAACTCCCGGAGCGTTTTCCAAAGCATCTTCGGCAAAAGCATTTTGTATGCTTTCATCATTTGCTGTAAGGTATATTCGTTTATCGGTTTCAAGGCTGTATATTTCTTTATCTGCTGAAATTATAACTTCATCTAATTCTGTATCCGGTTTATTTAGAAATACATCTAAAGTAATATCTTTATCCAAAGAAATTTTTCTATATAAAGGCCTATAAGATAAGTTTATAACACGTAATAAATATTCACCTTTTTCAATATCATTAATTAGAAATTTACCTGCTTTATCTGAAATCCCTGATTTTATATAGCTGCTGTCTTTTGCTGAAAGAAGTGTTAAGTTTACATAGGTGAGTGATTTGTTTTCAAGGGTGTCTGTTATTTTGCCGGATATTGAATAATAATTAATTATAGTATCATTTTGAGAAAATAATTGAAACGAAAATATAAATTGGAATAACAGAATACAAATTAATTTTTTCATTGAGATTTAAATTTTTACTGAACAAAGATTATATTGTTTTATAACTCTTTCATAATTTGAAATCGGCGGACATAAAGCATTAAACATACATTTTTTACAGGGTTCAATTTTATTTCTTGTTAAAAACCAATCTTTATCTTGTTTCGTTAAACAATTATAAATCAGTTGATATACAGATTTATTATAAATATTTCCAATCGGTTCGGAATTAATATTTGTATAACAGTTTCCGTCAGGCATAAATAAAAGTGAACCGAAATCTAACATATTAATTACTTGATTTTGAAATATATTTATTTGGTTATTTTCTAAACCCATTATATCAACCTCATCAATAAATACTGCCTCTTTAAAGAACTCAAATTCGCCTTTAATATAAAGAGGCAAATATTGAGAGTTTTTAATTTTTAAATTATTTATAGTTTTTTCTGCTTCATTAAAATCTTTTTTATTCGTTATTAAAAATATAAAATTAGTATTAATATTATTTATTAATAAATAATCATTAACTATTTTAATTTCTTTTTGAGAATAACTGTTTTCAACAAGTACCTTAAGTATAGAACTTTCCTTTGAGATATTCTGAAATGTTTCATTTTTCTTGGTATCTAAAAGGTCTTTATACTTAAAATAATAATTAGTTTGCTTCCCCAATTTATTCAAGTATTCTGTTAGCAATTTCAAATTGGAATATTTTAGAATATTACCCCCGAGTATATTAATTTCGGAAATTTCACTGTCATAGAGGCTTTTTAATATCTCTTCTGATTTATTATATTTAAGTTCATTATAAGTTTCACCTATATTTATATTACATAAAAATTGGTTAAAAGAAAAATCATAAAGTGATTTATCTGTAGGTTCAGAATTAATGTAAAGAGTAATCTTATTTAGCTTTTCAAGTAATTTATATCTGTCAGCTTGATGTAAAACCTCCATATTTACATCAATTTTTTTAGGAATAACCTCATGATTAGGTGCAATTTGAACAGGTTTTGCACCGGAAAATGATGTAGGAAAATAATCTCCCATATAATTCATTTTTACTTTCTCGAAAAATTCTTTTAATTTTATATCTTTTATGCTGTTGTTGCTGATTTTTATTACTGAATTATTGTGAGTTAGCTCAGTCAGCATATTTTTTATTTCAGGATACACTCCGGTTATGTATGTAAAATTTAAACTATTATATAATAAATAAGCAGATTTTGTTATCTCTATATGAACAAAGGGTTCAATATAAAACCAATAAGTATCAGATTTCATTATAGTATCATTTTTTTAATAGATAAAGTCATAAGATGACTTTATCTCTAATTGAAGATTAAGTTATCAAAATTATGTTATTTTATTGATATAGTTGTCTTATGACTTTACGGACACTGCACTTATATTCTCTTTTTCAATATTGTTAATTTGTCTGGTAATATTTTTATAATATGCTTTTCCGGATATAAAATACTTACATTTTTGATCTTTATCAATTTTTTCGGAATGTAAGCATACAGGACAATTATCATTAAAACAATTATCACAAATAATTTTTACTTTATTAATAAAACTATTTGTTATTAATGTAATTCTTTTTAAATCAAATATTTTGTTGTTTTCTTCTGCAATTGCACCCAGAGTATTTATTTCAGAATCTTTTTCGCAATGATAAAAACAATTTTTTGAAGAAACATAAATCCTTGATTCAAACGGTACACATGTCATACTGTAATAAGGAAAATTAGTAATGTATTCTTTTTCTTTAAGAAGTTTTGCTCTATACAAATTATTATATGAATCAAAAAAAAATCCGAACTTTTTAATTTTAATTATTTCTTCATTTTTCTTTTTTAATATCTCTTTTTCTGTACTGTTAAAAAACTCTTTATAAAATTCATCTTTTCTGTCAGGGTTAATATTAAATGTTTTTATTGGTGATATATTAGGTGTTTTACCTAAATTTTTTTTAATAAATCCAATTACTTTATCTTTATTTTCATCTTTTGTTACAGAATTAATCTGAACATGATTTTTAAAATATTCGGGGTAATTTTCCTTTAATATTTTAATATTCTTAAAAACTTTGTTAAATGAATTTTTACCATTTAGATTTTTTCTGTATTTATTATGTTCTTCGTTTCCGTCTAAACTGATTAATAAATCAAATTTGTTTTCAATAAGGAAATCTGAATATTTATCTAATAATAAAGCATTTGTTGTCATTGCAAATCTAAAACTCTGCTTTGGTTTTGTCTTTCTTG